>JARFQM010000455.1 GCA_029287755.1 Desulfofustis sp.
ATCGAGATCACCCTGCTGATCGTGACCGCCCTGCTCACCCTGGCCGGTTATTCGCTGAACGACTCGGTGGTTGTTTTTGACCGTATCAGAGAAAATATGAAGAAGCTGGAAAAGTTCCGCCTCACCACCAAGGTTATCAATGACAGCGTCAACCAGGTAATCAGCAGAACGATCGTCACCTCGCTGACCTCGGCCATGGTGTTGCTGTCTCTGTTCCTGTTCGGCGGCTCGGTGATTCACGATTTCTCTTTTGCCCTGCTGATCGGCGTGCTGATTGGTACCTACTCGTCGATCTTCATAGCCAGCCCGCTGCTGACCTTCTGGAAGCGGAGGCAGGCCTGACAGTTCATGGCTGATCGTCCACTTCCGGAACAGGTCTCGCCGATATACCCGGGGGAAATGTTTTCTTTTCTCTGTCACAATCGGGTCAGCTGTTTCACCCACTGCTGCAGAGAGCTGGAACTGGCCTTGACCCCTTACGATGTGCTCAGGCTCCGTCTGGCCACCGGTCTCAGTTCAGCGGAACTCCATGATCGTTATATCATCGAGGAACTGGACCCCGAAGACGTCTTCCCGCGCTACTACCTGACCATGGTCGATGACGGCAAGGCCAGCTGCGTCTTCGTAAACGCTCGAGGCTGTGAGATTTATCCGCACCGCCCCGGTGCCTGTCGGACCTATCCCCTCGGCCGGGGAACAAGAAGGGAGCAGGACCGGGTACGCGAGCAGTTCATCCTCCTGAGGGAGGCGCACTGCAAGGGCTTCCAGGAAAAAACCGGGCACACGGTACAGAGTTTTTTGAAGTCCCAGGAGCTGGAACCCTTCAATCGCTTCAACGACAGACTCACCGCCATCACCCAGCATTCGCGCATCAAAGAGGGAATGCAGTTGACCGATGCGCAGTGCACCCTCTATAGGCTCGCCCTCTACGATCTTGATTCATTCCGCTCCCAGCTCAATGACAAGCGGATAGCGTCACCCTCGGCCATACCGGAAAAGGTCTTTGAGGATGACGAGCGACTGCTTGAATTTGGCCTGGACTTCATAGAGAAACTGTTTTTCGACCGTTGAGCGAGACAATGGAAATCATCCCCTAGAGCATGCCATGCTTAATTTGATCGTTTTCGACTGTGACGGGGTCCTGTTCGACTCCAGAGAGGCCAACCGGATTTACTACAACGATATCTTGCGCGCCTTCAACCATTCTCCCATGGACGAACAGGAACTCGAATACGTGCACAGCCACAATGTCATCGATTCGGTGTCCCACATTTTCCGGAAGTATCCGGCAACGGATCTGGAAGCGGTGCACCGTTATCGCCAGGAGCACAGCTATACTCCCTATTTGTCCCATATGGTCATGGAGCCGGATCTGAAGGAATTCCTCGATATCGTCAAACCCCGCTATCGCCTTGCCATCTCCACGAACCGAACTACCACGATGAGGCCGCTGCTGGAATCATACGGCCTTACCGCCTATTTTGACCTGGTGGTGACCTCGATGGATGTGGCGAATCCCAAACCGGCCCCGGACGCCCTCTGGAAAATTTTCTCACATTTCGACTGCAGACCGGAGGAAACGATATTCATCGGCGATTCAGAGGTTGATCAGCAGCATACCGAAAATGCGGGGGTCGATCTCATCGCCTTTAAAAATCGGCGCCTGAAAGCCCGATTTCATGTCGACCGATTCATGCAGATTCTTGGCTTGGAGCCTTTTCACCAGCGTGGCCCAGACAATATATAAAAAACTTTTTCTTGTTTTGAAAAATGCTATAATATCGCATTGATTACCTCACAACCACTCCTGCGTTCAATCGGAATTTGCCATGGCTATTGCCTCGGAACAGCTTGAAGCTATCAATCAGGAACTCAGCAAATCTTTTTCCGATGATCCGCAAATCACCGTAGTCCCCGTCGATGGCACTCCTCCTGAAAAATACGAAATAACCTACCATGTCGAAGGACTGCACAAGAGTGACGATGGGGGTGTGGAGAAAGCCGGCAACCACACAATTGTCATTACCATTCCTTTTGGTTATCCGCATTTTCCACCAAGCTGCAAGCCCAAAAGCCCTATTTTCCACCCTGATTTCGATCCGGCTGCAATCTGCATCGGGGATTTCTGGGAAAAAAATCGCTCCATAACCGAACTTATCGCCCACATCGGTGAAATGATCACCGGGAGCTATTATTCGACGACCAATGCTTTCAACGAGGAAGCAGCCCAGTGGTATGCAGAGAATTTCGCCTCCAAAGATACGGATCAGGACCAAGTTCTGGTCCTAGATGACACAACCTCCATTTCTTCGACCCCGAGTCCCCCCTCTGAAGATGACTTCACCTCCCTGTTGGAGGACGAGGACGATCAAATCGAGGAAGACCTGCTGGAGCCTTTCGACTCAGCGACCGAAGACGATATTGCCCCGGCCCTGAGCTTCGTCGATGAGGATGAAGCTAAATCCGATGCAGGTACAGAAAGCTCACTCGGTGATATCTTCGAGGAATCCGATTTTGATTTCGAAACCCCGTCGACAACTGAGGCAGCGGCCGATGATGAGCCGCTTCCTCCGGAGGACGCCAGCGAAGCGGAGGGCGAAATCGACGAAGAAGAGATTGACGTCGAACACTTAACTGAACTGGCTGCAGAGAAACGGTTCTTCGGGCTGGACAAGGAACTCACCCTGCTTCCGGCCGCGGCCGCCTTTGCAGGAAAAGAGGCGCTGGCGGAACAGGCGGCGGTAGCACTTGAAGAGGCTCAAACCCTCTACACCCAGGCACTTGATCTCGAGCACCAGGGTGAGCCTGCGGAAGCGCTGAAATATTTCAAGAAGATACAGACAGTTACCTCCGATTATCCCGGACTGCAGGACGATATCAGCCGCATGACCCAGGCTTTGGAACTGCTCGGAGACTGGACGGTGCCGACGCTCGAATCCCGTGAATCGAGCGAGACGCCGGCTGAGCCCGAAATACCTGCGCAAGAGGTTCGCCGACCGCCGCCGCAGCCGTCTCCTCCACGACGGTCTCCAGCGCCTCAACCGGAACCCAGGGATAATGACGCACGGACCTTTTTCGATGAAGTCCCGCAAGGCAAATCAAGGTTGATCCCCTACACGCTCATTGTCATTTTGGTGCTGGTGGCTGGTGCTGCCGGGGTCAATTACTATCTCAGTTCTGCTCAATACAAGAAGGCCCAGCAAGGTTTCACACAATGTCTGGCCTCACTTGAAAAGAACCAGTTCAGCGAGGCCGAGCTGCAATGCGAAGCAGCGCTTGGGGTGGCAAAGCAGGTCAGGCTGTTCAAGGCAGCCGATCGTGATGCCTTGATCGGGAAAGTGGAAAAAACACTCCGCTCCGAGCCCCTCAGGCAGGGACTGGCAGGAAACCTCATGCTTGACGGTCAGTACTATCCCAAGCAAGTCGTCCAGAATATCACCTCTTTCAAAGAATTCAAGCGCCAGGGAGACGAATTGTTCGCTGCTGCCAACTGGCAGCAGAGTGTCTCCAATTACGAGCAAGCGCTTCAAATCGCCGCCGATGAAAAAGCCATCGACCGGCAGGAGCTCTTTCAGATTTCGGAAAATATCAAGCTTGCCCGTTTCAATATTGTCTACAAGTCGGGCATATCCTACATCGAACGAAAAAAGTGGGTGCTTGCCACTAAAGATCTCGCGGAGGCACTTGAACAGCTCAAAGCATTGAACCTGCCCGATAAGGCCCCGCTCATCGACGAGATTACCGCTCAACTGGGTAAAATAGAACAGGCCACTGAAAAAGAAAAAGGCGACATGGCCTTTTCCGAAGGCAAGTGGGCCAAGGCCTCCGAACACTATCGCCAAGCGCTGACGGTGGCCAACCGGTCTTTCGACTCCGATCAGGACGCAATTTACGAACTCAAACAGCTGATCGTCAAAGGCGATCTCTACGCCATAGTTTCAAGCGGCAAGTCAGCTTTCAGACAGGCCCGCTGGGACGAAGCGATCGCCAGCTATGACCGGGCGATCACCCTGCTGGAAGACAACCGGGAGCTTCTCAAGCGGGCAAATACCGAGGAAAACCGGAAAAAACTTGCCCGCATCATGCTGCAGGCCTCGGTCATTCGTGACAAGCAGGATGCCGCCAGGCATCTTAAAGAACAGCAGTTCAATGAAGCAATCACCAAACTCGAAGCGATCATAGCCTCGATATCGGCGAGCGAATTCCAAGGTGAACCAGAATTCGAGACCGTCCGGCTGGAAGCGAAACAATCAATAGAACAAGCCGAAAATGACCAATTACTGGCCGCCAAGATCACCTATCTGGAAAAAAATTTTGAAGAACTCTTCACCACGCACTACTCCGGATCTCCTCCAGAGTCTCTCGTCGACAGGACAGTCGTGTTCGAGAAGAAGATCGGATCACTTCTGCTGTTCAGGTTGCAGTGTGTGGAAGTGGGACGCGGCCGGCCGCTGCAGCTGGTAATGAAATACGCCCACGACCTCAATAGCGGCGAGTGGCGTTTCTACAGCGACGGCCAGTAACCGTAATAAGTCCGAGTCCGCGGTTCATCAGCTTTACCTCAGCATCCAGGCCGCTTTATACGTTAACCCCAGTGAATCAGTTGAGACAACCTGCACGCCACACGCCGTGCGGCAGTGTCATTGACGCCTTAACCTTTGCGGAGTCTGTCGATCAAGGCTATGGATGGGTGCTCCTCTTGCAGCGTCAGGCTAAAGCAGGAAGCGGAACTCTCCCTTGCCCAGCAGGTCGTGCAGATGGAGGATCCCGGTCAATCTTCGCTCAGCATCGACCACTGGCAGGACGGTTACCTCGTGACGCTGCATGATGCTCAAGGCATCAACGGCCTGAATATCACCGCCAATGGTAATCGGATTGGAGGTCATCGCCTCTTCGACCCTGGTATTGTGCAAATCCAGGTCTGAGGCTACATAGCGCCGCACATCTCCATCGGTGATAATCCCTTCGAGCCGATAATTATCTCCGGTGACAACCACGGCCCCGAGATTTTTGTCATTGAGTTCCGCTACCGCCTCCTTGGTGCTCGCCGCAATGGTGACGAGCGGCATCCGGGTTCCGGTCAACATCACTTCCTCGACTTTTACCTGCAGACGGGCCCCGAGGCTGCCGGCCGGATGATTGGAGCGAAAATCCGCAGCCTGAAAATGGTTTTTGTTCATCAGCACTACTGCCAGGGCATCGCCCAGCGCGAGAGTAGCGGTTGTACTTGCTGTCGGGGCCAGGCCGAGCGAGCAGGCCTCTCTGGGAACAGAAATGTCCAGTGCCACATCGGCGGTGCGCGCAAGGGTCGATTCGACCGCTCCGGTCATGGCGATAACGGAAGCGCAGCGGCGTTTCAGATTACCGAGGAGGAGATTCAATTCGGCGGTTTCCCCTGAGTAGGAGATGGCGATGACCACGTCGGTGCCCTGAACTATGCCCAGATCGCCGTGCATGGCCTCGACCGGATGCAGAAAGAAAGAGGGGGTGCCGGTGCTGTTCAGGGTTGCGGTAATCTTCTGGCCGATAATGCCGGATTTACCGATGCCGGTGATGATCACCCGGCTTGGACAGTCGTGAATTAATTCGACCGCCTTGACGAATTGGCTGCCAATCCGTTCACGCACCGCCGCCAGTCCCTGCTCTTCTATCAACAATACTTCCCGCGCTTCTTCAATGGTCATGTGTCTTTCCTGGTTGACGCTGTTTTCCGACAATTGAATCTAGCAGATAGCAGCAGACACGGCAATCCGCCGTGGTGCACAGCGGTGCGTGGGACGCTGATCTCTTGACCTGCGTCCTCTCTCGTTCAGCCACTCCAGGCGCTGAGAAGGGCTGGCCGATTCCCCTTGACATCCGCCGCGTTCAAGGTTCAAATATCTGGTTTGGCAATTCGGTGCTTCATGCATACAGTAGCTTTCAGCGAAATGAAATCATAATAACTAGGACGGAAAAATCATGTCAAATTATCTTTTTACTTCTGAATCAGTTTCAGAGGGACATCCGGATAAAGTCGCCGACCAGATTTCAGATGCGATTCTCGATGCCATCATCGACCAGGACAAAAGCGCCCGGGTGGCCTGCGAGACCATGGTTACCACCGGCATGGTGCTCATCGCCGGTGAGATTACCACTTCCGCCTGGGTGGACATGGCAAATGTTGCCCGCCAGACGGTCAGAGACATAGGCTACAATTCCTCCGACATGGGATTCGACTGGCAATCCTGTGCAGTGCTTACTTCGATTGACAAGCAGTCTGCCGACATCGCCCAGGGCGTTGACGAGGGCAGCGGACTCGATCTTGAGCAGGGGGCAGGCGACCAGGGTCTGATGTTTGGTTACGCCTGCAACGACACCCATGTACTGATGCCCATGCCGATTTATTACGCACACCGGCTGACCAAGCGTCAGGCCGAGGTACGAAAATCAGGCAGGCTTCCCTGGCTGCGCCCCGACGCCAAAAGCCAGGTGACAATCAACTACGTCGACGGCGTTCCGCAGCGAATTGATGCGGTCGTCCTGTCGACCCAGCATGATGAAATAGTAGAATACCATGATCTCAAGGAAGGGGTCATGGAAGAAATCGTCAAACCGGTGCTGCCCGAAAAAATGATTGATCGCGATACCAAGTTTTATATCAACCCGACCGGCCGCTTCGTCATCGGTGGTCCTGTCGGCGACTGCGGGGTGACCGGCAGAAAAATAATCGTCGACACCTATGGAGGAAAAGGCTCCCACGGCGGAGGCGCCTTTTCCGGAAAGGATCCTTCCAAGGTTGACCGTTCTTCATCCTATATGGGGCGCTATATTGCCAAGAACCTGGTGGCCGCAGGCATCGCCTCGGAACTCGAGGTACAGGTCGCCTATGCCATCGGCATCTCTCAACCGGTATCGATCAATGTAAACAGTTTCGGTACCGGCAAAATAAGCGATGAAAAAATCAGGGAACTGGTGGGCAGCCATTTTGACCTCAGACCCAAAGCCATCATCCAGCATCTGGACCTGCTGCGCCCCATATATCGGGCCACCGCAGCATACGGGCACTTTGGCCGCAGACGCGATGATTTCACCTGGGAGCGTATCGACAAGGCGGAAGAATTGAAAGCGGCCGCCGGACTATAACGGAAACGGAGTTTCCCACAAGGAATATACCATGACTACATCGAACAACGATTACAAAGTGGCTGATATCTCCCTGGCCAACTGGGGGAGAAAAGAAATCGCCATTGCAGAAACGGAGATGCCGGGGCTGATGAGCCTCCGGGCCCAGTATAAGGATTCACAACCGCTAAAGGGGGCCCGTATCGCCGGCTGTCTGCACATGACCATTCAGACCGCGGTGCTGATGGAAACCCTGGTCGAACTGGGCGCTGACCTCCGCTGGTCGTCGTGCAATATTTTTTCCACCCAGGACCATGCCGCAGCGGCCATGGCCGCCGCCGGTATCCCCACCTTTGCCTGGAAAGGGGAAAGCGAGGAAGAGTTCTGGTGGTGCATCGATCAGACCATTTTCGGCCCCGACGACTGGCGCCCCACCATGATTCTGGACGACGGCGGCGACCTCACCCTAGTCATGCACCAGAAGTATCAAGCGGAGATGAAACAGGTCA
>JARFQM010000053.1 GCA_029287755.1 Desulfofustis sp.
CCTGCCAGGGGCCTCTTTCGGTCGCCCTGACCACGAGTTGACAACCCGGCTTGCGCTGGTCGACTTTGACGGGGCAAAAGCACTCTCCACCTCTGAACGCTACCCGCTGAGCGAACCGCTGCCGGATAATTTTTTGCAGAAGTGCTGTTTCAAGGTTGTCGAAGCGATTGACCGGCTCTGTGACTGGGTCAATGACCATTGACCCAACAAGTTTGGCGTAAAAGGGAGCCAGAAGGTTTCCCAGGCTACAATATAGAGAGGGCAACAGATGGTTCATCGGTTGCCCTTTTCCTTTGTCCTCTGGAATTCAAAAACAATACCCGGGGGTCGCGCCCCCCGACTGCGCCTTACTCTTTTACTGGCCTAAAAGAGTAAGCAGAAAAGGGCCTGCGCTGCGCTGGGCATGTCTGGCTCGTCAGGGCGGCAACTTCAATTCAGACTGGGTTATAGAACGAAATGACGACGCTACCCCCGCAGGAGCCGAGGCTCTTGTGAGCCTCTCCATTTGTGGAGGGATGCAAAGGTTGTCCTGTTTTGTGGCTTTTCCCTTGTAGGTCGAACAGAAAGGTCAGGCCCTTTGACACAGGGCCGGGTCCCCATCTCAGCAGATTATTGAAGTCACAGAAACTCGGCAGAGGAGATGCCCTCCGCAAGGAGAAGGCACTTTTGCATACTTTTGTTGCCGGACAAAAGTATGGCGTCTGGCGGGACGCGACCCGCAGGTTTTGCTTTTAAGAATTTAAAGAAAAAACAAGGGCAACAGATTAACCCTCTTTTGCCCTTGTTATGATGAAACCTGGGGAGCCTTTTGGCTCCCCTTCGTAATCACCCAAACTTGTCTCGTAAATGACCATTGACCCAGTCACAGAGCCTGTCGATCCCCTCGACAACCTTGAAGCAGCAGTTCCCCAAAAAATCCTCCGGCAGCGGTTCGCTCACCGGGTAGCGCGCAGAGGTGGAGAGTGCTTTTGCGCCGTCAAAGTCGACCAGTGCCAGCCTGGTTGTCAACTCGTTGTCAGGGCGGCCGAAGGAGGTCCCGGGCAGGAGCGCCACTCCGGTCTGCTCGAGGATTTTTTCGCACATCTCGGTCGAGGTGCTGATACCGCGTGCCGCGAGCTTGTCCTTGAGCGGCGTGAAGTCCGGGAAGATGTAAAACGCCCCCTGCGGCGGTGCGACCATCGCACCTTTGGCGGCCAACTGGCCGCAGACGTGGTCAGAAAGGGCCTTGAGGATGCGCCTCGAGTGGCTCAGGTATTCCTCAATGCGGGGGCCTCCCCGAAAAGCCCTGACTGCAGCATACTGTATCGGCGCGCTGGTCGCGGTAAAGGTTTCACTCGAAACGGCAGCCATCCCTTCGAGGAGCCAGTGCAGCGCCGCCGGGAAAGCGAATGTGCCGAGTCGCCAGCCGCCGGCGCCACACCACTTGCTCAGGCCGCTGCTTATAATGGTCCCTTCCGGGTAGTGCCTGGCGATAGAGGTATGCGTGCCTTCGAAGTTGAGTTCACCGTAAATCTCGTCGGAAAGAAGGATGATTTTATACTTTCTGGCGATCTCTGCCAGGGCCTTTAACTCATCGTCGGTATAGCTGCAACCGGTCGGGTTGTTGGGGTAGTTGAGGATGACGATGCGTGGCTTGGTCGGATCCTTTCGACACAATTTATCCAGCTCCTCCGGCGTCAACAGCCAGCGGTTGTCACGATGGGTCGGCAGCCAGTAGACATGCCTGCCGATGATATGAGCCTGCGGTGCGTAGGAGACCCAACTCGGTGTTGGAATGAGCAGGTCGCCGTAATAGGCCAGTTGCAAAATAAACATCAGCTCTTTCGAACCGGGGCCGACCAGGATATTCTCAGGACGAAAATTGAGGTTCTGGGTCCGCTGATAATATCCAACCACGGCCTGCTGCAAGGCAGGAAGTCCGCGTACCGGGAGGTAATCCTTCTGATGGGCGTTGGCCTGAAGCTCCTCAACGACCGGGAGAGGCACCGGGAAGGGTGATTGGCCCAGGCCCATTTTGTAGACCTGTCGGCCGTCGGCTATCAGCGTGTTGCTGAGTTCGTTAATGCCAAGGGTTGCCGAGACCGGCAGCCCGCGGACATTCAGGTTGAGATGTTTTTCAAAGTAGTTCTGTTGATTCATTTGACCTCCAGGTGAGAATCCCTCGTTAAAGTGTTAAAGTCTGGCCTCCCGCTCGACTATTTTCTGCCCTGTTTCGATATAGTGCTGTCGACTCATCATTTCGATTTTCTCCGCATCTTTCAGATGGAGCGCGTTAATAATATCCAGATGCCGATCACGGATTTCTTCTGGGGAATAGACTCGCGACCAGTGTTTATAGAAGAGCAGGTGAAGTTTCAGGCTGAGTTGTCTGGTGAAGAGGACAATCTGGGCGTTGGTGCAATGAGAAAAAAGCTCCTCGTGAAATTGTTGGCCAATGTCGATCAGCGCCTTATGTTTTCCCTGGCGGGCATAGGTCTCCATTTTGTGCGCCATCTCCTCAAGACGAGCGAGGTCATTGGCTGTAAAATTATTGATGCCCTGGGCGACAGAGAATCCTTCCAGAACGCCGCGGGCGACGTAGCTGTCGGTAATCTCTTTAGAGGTGAGGGCGGCAACGAAATTGCCGACCTGGGGACGATAGACAAGTAAGCCGGAACTGACCATATCTGCAAGAGCCTCGCGAATCGGTGCGCGGCTGATGCCAAGCTCTTTGGCCAGGTGGCTTTCAAGGATTTTTTCACCCGCCCGGTAACGGTTCTCCCGCATACCATCGTAAAGGTATTTTATGACGTGGTCTTTGTAGGTTGAACGTTCTATTGCCATAATCTTCTCTGGCCCCAATAATTGTAGATTGTCGAATGTCGACATTATGTGTCTTGTAAAAAAAATGCAACAAAAAATACCAGTGACTGAGTACATATGACGTCTGCTGGTTCTGTCCAACCGAGATGATCCTGCCATGATCCTGGCGACCCTGGTGGTTGCGATGGCCATGCCTGAACGGAAACGTAACCTCTCCAACAAGTAACCACACCTTCTCGATAACCGTGCTAACAGAAATGGCCACCCGGCAATAAACCGGATGGCCATCAGTTTTTGAGAAAATCAGCTCGCCAAGCATGGGTCAACCAGTGGCAACTGATCGCTTATCCATGGACGGCCTTGCCAAATGCACCGAGTGCTGCCTCCTTGAAGGCCTCGCTCAGGGTCGGGTGGGCATGCATGGTCAGCGCCACATCTTCGATACTGCCGCCAAACGACATAACAGTGACCGCTTCACTGATCAGTTCCGAAGCGCAGGGCCCGATGATGTGCACGCCGAGTATCCGGCCGCTGTCCGGGTTGGCCAGGACCTTGACGAAGCCGTCGGCATTGTCCATGGCGCGGGCGCGACCGCTGGCCATGAACGGAAAGCGACCGACCTTGTAAGCTGTCCCCTGATCTTTGAGTTGCGCTTCAGTGGGACCGATTGACGCTGCCTCGGGGTGGGTGTAGACAACGCCGGGGATCAGGTTGTAGTCGACGACAGGGTTTTCTCCGGCGAACCGCTCGGCGAGGACAACAGCTTCGTCCATCGCCTTGTGGGCGAGCATCGGGCCGTGGATCAGGTCGCCGATAGCGTAGATATTCGCTGCGCTGGTCTGGTAGTTGTCATCGACGATGATGCGTCCGGTTTCATCAAGCTTGACGCCTGCTTCGTCGAGGGCCAGACCATCCGTGCACGGTTTGCGTCCGGCCGCGACCAGTACCTTGTCGCAGGCAAGGGTCTGTTCAATCTTGCCCTCCAGCTTGAGGGTAACCCCGCTGTCGCCTGTTTCCATGCTGGCGACTTTGGTGCCGACATGAATGACCATCCCTTGTTTCTGCAAGCTCTTCAGCAGTGCTTCGGTAACTTCCTGATCGGTGCCCGGCAACATCTTCTCCAGCATTTCCACCACGGTAACCTTCGCGCCCAGCCGCAGCCAGACCGAACCGAGCTCCAGGCCGATATAGCCGCCACCGATCACGACCAGATGTTCCGGGACTGTGTCGTAACCAAGGGCATCCCGGGCCTGGCCAACCTGCTTGCCGTCCTGGGGCAGGCTGGGAATGTCGACAGCCACACTGCCGGTCGCCAGCAGAATGCGCTTGCCCTGCAGGGTCTGCTCTCCTGCTTCGGATGTCGCAACGACTTGCAGAGGGCCCTCGGCTGAAGGGGTGCCAAGTCGGCCTGTGCCGGTGACCAGGGTGATCTTGTTCTTCTTGAACAGGCTGGCAATGCCCCGGGTCAGGCGGGTGATGATCTCTTCCTTGCGCTGCATCATCTTGCCAAGGTCCAGTGACGGCGGGTTCACCAGGATACCATGTCCGGCGAACTTGTCGCGGGCCTGGACAAAGAGTTCGCTGGAATCGAGCAGCGCCTTGCTCGGAATGCATCCCTCGTTGAGGCAGGTGCCGCCGAGGGCGTTGCGCTTTTCGATGACGGCGACGCTAGAGCCGAGCTGTGCGGCACGGATTGCTGCAACATAGCCACCGGGGCCGCCACCGATAACGATCAGGTCGTAAACATTACTCATAATTTGCTCCGCAAATTAGCAGCGCGAAACGCGGAGTGCGAAACGCGGAAAATCAATTAAAGCTCAAGAAACAACTCTGAAGGGTCCTCGATATACTCCTTGATCAGCTTGAGAAACCCAACCGCTTCGCGGCCGTCGATCAGACGATGATCGTAACTCAAGGCCAGGTTCATGATCGGACGGATGACGATCTCACCGTCCTCGACCACCGGCCGGTCCTGGATCGAGTGCATGCCGAGCACCCCGCATTGCGGGGGGTTGATGATCGGCGTGCTCAGCAATGAGCCGTAAATGCCGCCGTTGGTGATAGTGAATGTGCCGCCTTCGAGATCGGCAAGGGTCAGCTTGCGGGCATTGGCCTTGGCGGCAAGGTCGGCAATCTGCTGTTCGATCTCGGCGAAGGTCAACTGGTCCGCATCGCGCAGGACCGGGACCACCAGGCCGCGGTCGGTGCCGACGGCTATGCCAATATCGTAATAGTGCTGATAGACAACATCGGTGCCGTCGATGCGGGCATTGACCGCCGGATATTCCTTGAGGGCCTC
>JARFQM010000071.1 GCA_029287755.1 Desulfofustis sp.
ACCTGGCAGTATTTCATCAACTACAATCTACCCAAAGGCTGGTATCTGACCAGTGCACCGATCATTACGGCAAATTGGGAAGCAGACAGCGACAACACCTGGACAATTCCTTTCGGTGGTGGGGTCGGTAAACTTTTAAAGATCGGTAAACAACCAATCAACACCCAACTGGCTGCCTACTACAACGTCGAAAAACCTGAATTTGGGCCAGACTGGCAGTTGAGATTTCAGGTTCAGTTTCTTTTTCCCAAATGACAAAACTTCAGCAACATGGAGATCCCCGACCTTGAGTCAATTTTGCTAGAGCTAAAGAGACAATGAGCCAGTTTCAAAATTATCTCATCCTGGAGGAGAAAAACCATAAATAGTACGATTTCAATGAGCGTAAAGATAGCTTTGATTTTGCTTTTGAGCCTCCCAACTGCACAAGTCTTTGGCTCTGATGCACTGCCCCAGCAGGAGGTTTTTATGTATCAGAGAGATGGTGTATAAAACTCATGAGAAATGGAATTGTTTAAGCAAGGAGTTGAGATAACAGCTAGATTCTAATCCTTTTCGTGTAAACAAAACTATTGTCATTTTTACAGAGAAGGTTGTCTAAATCATAGAGCCAACGCAGAGAGAGCTAATGCTAAACCAAGGAGAATATCATGAAGAAAATGTTTAAGCGGACCACCATACCGCTGCTGGTTGCGGTACTGGCGATATTTACTGGCGCAGCTTCTGCGGCTGACAAGCCCAACATCGTCGTGATCTGGGGCGATGACATCGGCATCACCAACCTTTCTGCGTACAGCCACGGCATGATGGGTTATGAGACTCCGAACATTGACCGTATTGCGAACGAAGGGGTCATGTTCACAGACTATTATGCCGAGCAGAGCTGTACTGCCGGGCGATCGGCGTTCATCACCGGTCAATCAGTGTTTCGGACCGGTAATAGCAAGGTCGGCATGCCGGGCGCCAAGCAGGGTCTAAGTGCCGAGGACCCGACGATTGCGACCATGCTGAAGGAACTCGGATATTCCACGGCACAGTTTGGCAAGAATCACTTGGGCGACCGCAACGAATACCTGCCAACAGTGCACGGCTTTGATGAGTTTTTCGGAGCGCTTTATCACCTGAACGCGTCGGAGGAACCTGAGCATCCGGATTATCCGAAGAATCCCACGTTTTTCGAAAAATACGGGCCGCGAAACGTCCTGGACTGCAAAGCGACGGACGAAGACGATAATACTGAGCACCCACGCTGGGGCAGGGTCGGGAAACAATCCTGCACCGATGCCGGGACATTAACCAAGAAGCGCATGGAAACCATCGATGATGAAATCGAAGCGCATGCAAGAGATTACATTGAGCGGCAGGCGAAGGCGGAAAACCCATTCTTTGTCTGGGTTAATTACACTCACATGCACGTCTTCACCAGAACCAAGCCTGAGAGCCTGGGACAGGCTGGCGAGGGACAGAGCTTCTATCATGACACCATGATCGATCACGACAAGAACGTTGGCGCAATTCTCGATCTGATCGACGAACTGGGATTGACCGACAACACGATCGTTATCTATGGCACAGACAATGGGCCTCACAAAAACACCTGGCCCGATGCTGGCTCATCGCCTTTCCGCAATGAGAAGAACAGTGGTTGGGAAGGGGCCTTCCGTGTGCCGTTCATGGTTCGCTGGCCGGGCAAGATCGAGGCCGGCCAGGTTGTGAACGACATCATGTCAAACCTGGACTGGGCACCCACCTTGCTTGCAGCCGCAGGTGAGCCCAATATTGCAGAGAAACTCAAGTCCGGTCACCGAATAGCCGGCAAGGACTACAAGGTGCATCTCGATGGCTATAACTTTTTGCCGTTTTTGACAGGTAAAGAGGAGAAGGGGCCCCGTGACAGGTATTTCTACTTCTCGGACGATGGCGACTTGCTGGCCCTGCGTTACAACAACTGGAAGGTTCATTTCATGGTTCAGGATCAACCGGGTACACTCGAAGTCTGGCAGCGGGAATTCAGGAACCTTCGTGTACCGTACATGTTCAACCTGCGCACAGACCCTTTTGAGAATGCGACCATAACATCGAACACCTATTGGGACTGGGTTTTCAAACACACGTATATCATTTATCCGCTGGGTGAGGTCGTTGGCGAATTTCTGGCTACGTTTCAGGAGTTTCCCCCTCGCCAAGAGGCGGCGTCATTTACTATCGGCAACGCCCTGGATGCTTTACAACCGCCAACGCAGTAGCAGTTATGGAGGCGAGGCGTGCCCGCATGGGCGCGCCTACCTGTCGGTTCCCTTGCTGGGGTTCGTCAGAGCCTTCCTTGTTTCATTCAGGGATTTTCCAGCCAGGGAATAAGCCGGCTTGGTGGCAGCCGATGCATTTGAAATGCCCTAGACCGCGCCGCATGGTAATCAAGGTTATGGGTGAGGTGTAAGGCTGCCACTTCGAAGGTCGAAATTATAAATTCACTCTTCAACTAAAGCTTCTTCCTGATGCTCTTTTTTCACAGTAATTCTCAGATAATTG
>JARFQM010000118.1 GCA_029287755.1 Desulfofustis sp.
CCAATATGGGGCTCAATTCTTTGATCATATCAACGTAAATTAATCCGATGAAGTAACACTGTATAAAACCAGAGGTTGTGAAAACTGTAATTAGAGAGGCTAAAAAGGCAGGCAGGGGTTATATGAATAATTGGTTGCCAATCAAAAGATCAAAAGCCATATCATGTATCGGCATCAAGTGGAGACCATTAACCTCGAAGCTATTGAAAGCGTCATGACCGAGCTGCTCCAGGAAGGAATACAGCAGATATTTAACGGTACAACCGATAGTAAGCAAGTCATGAGTACTTGCCTGATCTAACAATTTGCGCCAGGAAGGGCGTTCTGCCCGGCACACGGAATCTAAACGGCAATAAGCTTCAATTGATCAGCCCGCCGCAACGGTTTCATTAACCAGTTAAGTTTTGCGGGCCATTTTGCCTATCAAGAAAAATACACTTGTTTCCGGTATGTTTCCCCAGGTATAGAAGACCCGGATAAGAAAAGCTGCATTTCATGCTGTTCATACTAATTGACATTCACTGAAGGCTTGATACACAATTAATTTATGATGGAGAAAATAGCACTTGAGCCTGAGGATAGAGACTATTTCAGAAACCTCACAGAATTTGCTTTTCGCAACCCTTACGAAAAAGAATCTCTGATTCTTGCATTCAGGGTGGCAGGAGGAAAGTATCCCGCTGGTGAGCAATTGAGAAATAGGGTTTATGAAACAATAAAAAAAAGAATTAGAAAGGTCACATTACACGGAAAATTAACCTGGAAACATTTCTCGGGAGAAGACCGGTACCTGATCCGTCATGCCCTCATGCACGAATCATATTATCGCTGTTTCTCCAAATTTGATGAACTGATTTTAAAGCAAATCAAAGAGGATCTTTTCGACCATCCTGTTTCATTTGCCGAAGAAATTTTATCATTGATGCGAAGCAGAGGTTTCAGCGCCGATGATTCGCTGCGATATTTTGGTTTGTTCTACCAACTGCGCCGCGCCTGGTATTTTATCAATCACGGGCTGCTTGGTCAGAGTGAGTCCATGCAAACATTGCGCTCCCATTTATGGCGCAGCCTCTTTACTTCATTTCCAGCTGTCTATGAAATGGTGATGTGGGACCGTATGGAGGACTTTTCCACTTTTCTGGTAGGCGAGACTGGCACGGGAAAAGGGACTGCGGCTAAAGCAATCGGCCGTTCCGGGTTCATTCCTTTTAATGAAAAGACACAAAATTTCAGCGAGAATTTTAAACAAAATTTAATCGAGATAAACCTGTCACAATACCCCGAATCCTTGATTGAGTCCGAATTGTTCGGACACAGAAAAGGCGCTTTTACCGGTGCAGTAGAGGACCATGAGGGTATCTTCGCTCTTTGCAGTCCCCATGGCTCGATTTTTTTGGATGAAATAGGTGAAGTATCTGTCCCGATACAGATCAAGCTTCTGAAAGTGCTTGAAGAACGTATTTTTTCTCCAGTCGGCGGACACAGCAAGCTCCATTTTAATGGAAGAATCGTTACCGCAACAAACAAATCCCTGACAGAGCTGGATCACAAGAAGACCTTTCGGGAAGATTTTTACTATCGTCTCTGCTCCAACATCGTGCATGTGCCGACTCTCCGTCAGCAAATCTATGAAGATCCGTCCACCCTCGAGACTCTGCTTGAACATACCATTTTGAGGATTGCCGGCGAACCCGTCCCGCACTTATTGGCTGTAGTCATGACCACCCTGGAGGGAGAAGTCGGGCTGGATTATCAGTGGCCGGGCAACGTTCGTGAGCTGGAGCAAGCGGTACGAAGTATTCTGCTCACCTTGCATTACAACAATAACAACAGCTATGAAGTTGATGGTACAAACAAACTGCATCTCGCCATCGAAAGAGAATCTGTGAGCGCCCAGGAACTTGTCGCACTGTATTGCTCTCTCTTGTACAGAAAATATGGTACCTACGAAAAAGTGGCAAAAATCACAAACCTTGACCCCCGCACGATAAAAAAACATATACAAAGTCAATGATGTAAGTAAAAAATATCTCTTCCGGTCAGCCTGGCCTCTCTCCGTTTACCGTGAAACCCAGTGTTGGTCATAGGTTTGCATCACGCCATAAAGGCAAAGATTATCAGAAAAATTAGTAGGATATTCGGCGGCCCTGTTCCCAAACGCTCATCCGTTCTTAAGGTAAAACAGTCTCCCTCTCAAATCTGTTAAACTCTCGGTGAGGTTCTTTGGTGCAAAACAGCAGAGCTGTAATTGTCGGAACGGGACTGGTGGGAATGAGTTACGTCTAGGCCCTGGTACATTAAGGTGGAGAGAATTTATGAACGCTTCGGATCTTCAGCGCTGCCGCGCTATCTGGTATATGCCTTGCCGCCCCTTCAAACTCTATTGCACGTATCTTTGTAGGACCTTACTCCAGAGAGGAGGGAACTGAGAAACGGTGGAATCTTCCAGCAGCCACACTTCACCCGCTAACTGGCCGCGGCGCGTCTGGCGATGGTTTCGTGATGATTTCCTCGGTATCGTCCGGGAAATGCGCTGGAGCTATGTCCCGCCTCTGATGGTCTACCTGGCGGCCGGAATTTCTGGCTTTACCGGAATTATTGAAAGTTTCTATGTCAAGGATGAACTTGGACTCTCGGCCGAATTTCTGGCCGGGTTGGGATTCTGGGTAGGATTGCCGTGGGCCCTCAAAATGCCCCTGGGACATCTGGTCGACCTGTTCTGGCGGCATAAGGCCCTGTTCGTCTATCTCGGTGCCGCGCTCATGGCCGCGAGTCTGCTTATTATGATCGGGCTTACCGGCCAGCCGGCAGCAATGACCGAGTTTCTGAGAGCGGAACACTGGTACATTATCGCCAGCCTGCTGTCACCGGTAGGATTTGTGCTTCAGGACGTGGTAGCCGATGCCATGACGATTGAGGCCGTGCCGACCCATGACGAGGATGGCGAGGAGATAGCAGAGGCGGAGATCAAGCGCATGCACATCACCATGCAGACGCTTGGCCGCATCGCTATTATCGGGGGCAGTGCCTTGGTCGCCGGTCTCGGAGGGTGGCTGGCGATGACGCTTTCCTATCAGGTCATGTATCAGTATGCCCTGATCATTCCGGTCATCTCGATTCTGGGAGTTTCCCTCGGCTCCATCTCTCAACGTGTGCGTCTGCGCCGCCTCCGTCAGCAAGGCGTCGATCTGCCGGAAATGGCCGGCAGAGACGATGGGCTTTCCCCAAACTGGTATATTCTAGGCGGCAGCGGCGCCTTTATTGTTTTGAGCCTATTGCTTGGACTTTCCGATATGGTTCTCAAAAAAGAGGCCATTTTCCTCGGTTCACTCGGCGTAATTGGTTACCTGATGCATATCATGCTCAGGGACCTTGACCGGGAGAAGCGCCGTGAGATCGTCGGGATCGCCATTATTGTCTTCGTCTTTCGGGCAATGCCCGGATTTGGTGCAGGTGCCAGCTGGTGGCAAATTGACGTGCTCGGGTTTGACGAGGCTTTTTTCGGCACCCTTCGACAAATTTCCTCGCTGCTGGTAATCGTCGGCCTGTTCGCTCTGCGGAGTTGGATGAGCCGGCACCCGATACCGTATCTTATTGTCTTCCTGTCTGTCTACAGCACCGTGATGCTGCTTCCCTATATCGGCATGTTCTATGGCCTCCACGAGTGGACGACCGAACATCTGGGCTTCGGTGCCCGCACTATTGCCATCATCGATACCATGGCCGATTCACCGCTGGGACAGGTGGCGATGGTGCCGATGCTTGCCTGGATTGCCAGAGAGGCTCCCGCTCGGCAGAAGGCGACCTACTTCGCCGTTATGGCGGCCTTCACCAATCTTGCCTTGTCGGCATCCCAACTGGGTACGGCCTATGTGAACAAACTGTTTATAATAGAACGGGGTGATTACAGCCACCTCGGCAGTCTGTTCATTACCGTGGCCCTTATCGGCCTTGTGCTGCCAATTGCCACTGTTCTAATCGTCAATGCACTGAAACCGAAAGGGGTGGAACAGACCTGAGTCTGAGCAGGTAAGGGGAGGGAAACTTTCTGCAGCGGGGCAAGGAGAATTCATATTAAAAGAACGGCGATACAGGAACAGACAAATCCCGCAAAGAGGCATCTTCAGTAACGGTTCTCTATATTTTCCCCTGATGATTTGGGTCTTGCCACTTACTCAATCAATTAAGCCGCTTCTCAGCCCACCACACGTCTTTTGGCCGGGACCTACTTGGTGAAAGGACAAGAATCTTGCTGCATCGTTTAGCAGCAGCGCTTATGGTTGTGCAATACAGGGTAGGAAAAGGCTCCACACACACATATTGATTCACCCAGGCAGAAACGGACTAAGATCGGGCTGCGGATCCAATAAATTACCGCTACCAGTCCAGAAGCCCGGGAAGATAAGAAAAATGCTCTTGAGCGTGCGTCGGAAGCAATGAATACAGCGCTGGGATAAGCCGGTCCAGCCTCAGTGGGGAAGGTCTGTGGCCGGATACTTAATGGATAAATCCGGAAGCGCCGCAAATTTGCTCAACCGATAACCAGAAAAACCTTTGCCTATTGGGGAACAGCTGATGCAAGAACCGAGCTTTACCATCGGTATTGAAGAAGAGTATAAATTAGTCGATCGTAATACCAGAGACCTCATAAGTGAGGTGCCGGAGACCTTGCTCCCTAAATGCAGAGTTCGTTTGGAGGGGCAGGTTGCACCCGAGTTTCTTCAATGCCAGATCGAAGTGGGCACCAAGGTCTGTGAGAGCCTCGATGGTGCAAGATCGGAATTAGCATATCTTCGCCGCACGGTAGCGGAAGTTGCCGCCGAATACGGACTTGCCATTATCGCCGCTTCTACTCATCCATTCGGCAGGCCCAGCCAGGTGGAGCACACGCCGAAAGAACGCTATGACCAACTTGCCGACGATCTGCAAGAAGTGGTCCGACAACTGGTGATTAGCGGGATGCACATTCATGTCGGGATAGAAGATAACGATTTACGCACTGACCTGATGGGCCAGGTCTCCTATATACTTCCGCACATTTTAGCCCTCACCACCTCGTCTCCATTTTGGAGAGGCCGTGATACCGGACTCAAATCTTATCGCATTGCCATCTGGAACGGTATGCCCAGAACCGGTATTCCCGAATATTTCGACAGTTTCGGGGAGTATCAACGCCATATTGATATTCTAGTAAATGCAGGGGTAATCGAGGATGCCACCAAGGTTTGGTGGGATATTCGCCCCAGTGACCGGTATCCAACCCTGGAAATGCGTATTTCTGATGTCTGCACCCGCCTTGATGACGCCATCACCGTAGCAGCATTTTACCTCTGCTGGCTGAGAATGCTTTATCGACTCAGGCGGAGCAATCAACGCTGGCGGCGCTACAATAATTTTTTGATCAATGAGAACCGCTGGCGAGCCCACCGTTATGGTCTCGATGAAGGATTGCTTGATTTCGGCCTGGGAGAAGTCGTTCCATTCAGAGATCTGATGGATGAGGCTGTAGAATTAATCCAAAAGGATGCCGAATATTTCGACTGTGTCGATGAAATTAATCACATCCATGCGATTATTGAAAATGGTACGAGTGCTCATCGGCAGGTTGATACCTATGCGAAGGCTGTCAGCTCGGGCAAGGACCCTGAGGAAGCATTGTGTATGGTGGTGGATCAGCTGATTGAAGAAACACTGATCGGCACCTGAATTTCATACACTGTGGCACTTCAGATGAAATCTGAAATAAAATATCTTCGTGCCGAGACACCTCCACAATATCAGAAATGGCACTGGCGATAGAAAATGGCTATTGCCGGCATTCGTAATGTATCCGTCTTTATTTCTCCATCGCAGCCACACCGGTGCGGGCGATCTCAATGATATTTTCTCTGCCGACCTCATCGAGAAAGGTGTCGATCTGTACTGTTGAGCCGGCTATCTGGACGATTTGAACATCTTTCCCTTTCTTCTCGAGTATTTCAAAATTATAGCGTCCGTTAAAGGCGGTGAGATGCTCACGGTCAACTTCGAGTTTGACGATTGCGGCCTCCCGCCAGTAGCTTTTTTGGGTATCAAGCTCTTTGGCGGAGATCACCTCGGTAAATTTCTCCAGCTGTTTAATTACCTGGGTGACCTTGGCGATATCGTCTTCCTGCAGGGTGATGGTCATCCTGCTTATACCCGGAACTCGCGAGCTGCAGACCGTCAGGGTGTCAACGTTATACATCTTTTTCCTGATCAGCATCGACACTTTGTTGAGAACACCTGGACGGTCGAGCATAAATGCTAAAATGGCTCTTCTCTTCATGATTTGCTTACCTTCCTTTTCTTCTTTGATGCTGATTTTTCTTTGGGTGGCCGAGTTACGATCATATCATTGAAACCGCCGCCTGAGGGAATCATGGGCAAAATGACCTCTGTCGGGTCACAGACAAATTCGATAAGTATCGGCCCTTTCTGCTTGATAGCCTTCTTCAGTGCCGGCGCGATGTCTTTTACTTCTTCCACCTTGAGATAGGGAATCTTATATGCCTGGGCGATGAATCCGTAATCCGGGTTCTGCATGGGTGTTCCGCTGTAGCGTCCATCGAAAAACAGTGTCTGCCACTGCCTGACCATGCCGAGGTAGCCATTGTTGAAGAGAAGCATCTTGATGTCAATATCATGCTCCATGACGGTTCCAAGCTCCTGGATATTCATCTGAAAACCGCCATCGCCGCTTATCGACCAGACCCTTTCCCGGGGACGGGCGAGTTTAACCCCAATCGCCATGGGCAGAGAGCACCCCATCGTGCCCGCTCCACCCGACGAGAACCAGCTGTTTTCCGTCTGGTAGCTATAAAATCGTGCGGCCATCATCTGGTGCTGACCCACATCAGGGACAATGAGATCTTTACCTTTCGTCAGCTTGGACAGACGATCGACGATCGTTTTCATGAGCAATTTACCGGTATCCCCGATCCCGGCATCAATCTCGGCCTGCAGCTCTTTTTTCATCACCTTGCGGTGTTCATCGATCTGCTTGAACCAGCGGCGCCGGGGTTTGTAGGTGAGGAGCGGGTCGTCCACCAGGACACGCAGAGTCCTGAGAACATCAGCATTGATAGCCACAGAGGTTGCGACGTTTTTATCGATTTCCGAGGGATCGATCTCCACATGGATGACATCGGCATTGGCGGCATACTCATTCAGCTTGCCGGTAACCCGGTCGTCGAACCTCATGCCAAAGGCGATGAGCAGGTCCGCTTCCATGACCGCTTTATTTGCTTCAACGGTGCCGTGCATTCCCATCATTCCCAGACTCAACGGGTGATCGGAGGGCAGGGCGGAAAGCCCGTGCATGGTGAAGGCTATGGGTATATTCACCTTTTCCGCAAACTGTTGCAGCAGTTTCCCTGCATTGCTGTTTATCACGCCGTGACCACAGAAAATCAGCGGCCTCACGCTCTTGTTGATCATCTTGATGGCCCGGTCCAGTGGTTCCCTGTCCGGCGTGGGGTGATAGAGATACCCGGGTAAGACGGGTCTATAACCCTTGACATCGAAGCGGTACTGGGGAGATACGGACTCATTCTGTACGTCTTTCGGGATATCGACCAAAACCGGCCCCCCCCGGCCAGTGGTAGCCACATAATGCGCTTCATGGATGGTTGACTCAATCTCATCGGCATGCAGCGGCATGTAGGTCTGCTTGCAAATGGGCATCATCACCCCGACAACGTCACTCTCCTGGAAGGCATCGGTGGCGATCACGCCGGTGGCGACCTGCCCCGTCACTATCAACATCGGCACCGAGTCCATGTGGGCATCGGCCACGCCTGTAGTCAGGTTCATTGCCCCCGGTCCGGAGGTGGCCATACAGGCCCCGAGCTGCGGGTTGTCCGTCGAAAGAGACGCTCTCGATAGACCCTGGGCCATAAAGGTTGCTCCCTGTTCATGACGCGACATGATGAACTGAAAGTCCTTTGTTTTGTCCATTTCATCAAAAACCGGCATGATGGTCCCGCCGGTGTAGCCAAAAATGTACTTTATGCCTTTTTCTTTAAGCGCAGACAGCAGCTTTTCTTTTCCAGTCATTGAGAATCTCTCTGAACGATTAAGTGTTAATTTTCATAACCGCAAAATATGAATTGCGCGGTGAGTCTGCCTGCTGCTCAGACCTGCGCAAAACAATAATTCCATCCATCTGTTACTGTTCAAAATAAAATCATATTGAGAAAAAACTATATGATTTAATGATCCTTTTGGTATTTCATCTAGCCGTTGGCAAATTAGTCGCTCAATATTTATTCGTAACATATTGAAGTTAATGCAAAAAAAATAAATTGAAAAGAAAGGGGAAATTTTTCGACAGCAGCTTATTTCTCTATTATTCTGGTTGATCAACGGCAAATTCGAGGCACGGGTGAGTCAGGAAAAACTCAAAACTATTGCCAAAGTGGCAACGCCCTGTTGAGCAGACTGTCTCCTTTTTGATAAGCACCTGAACTTATGGCACCGTTTAAAATACATCTTTTCCTGCTAATAGCTTTATCTGTTTTGACTCTCGTTGTTATCTCGAGTTGCTCAACCGTTCAGTACAAGAGCGACCCGCAATTGATAGGATATACCGAACAGGGCATTGCCTCATTTTATGCACTGAAATTTCAGTTCCGCAAGACCTCAAGTGGCGAGCGGTTCAATCATCTGGCTCTCACAGCAGCGCACAGATCCTTGCCGCTTGGCACAAAAGTTCGAGTGACGAACCTTAAAAATAATCAAAGTGTTGTGGTCAAGATTAACGATCGAGGCCCCTTTATTGAGGGAAGGATAATTGACTTGACCAGGAATGCATTCAGTAAAATTGGAGATACGGCCCAAGGACTTATCAAGGTTAAGATTGAGGTTATAAATTGAGCCAGTTGCAAAACGATCTTTTCGTCCAAACTCTGCGTTGTGCTCAAAATTTTATCCTCGGAATATCAATCATATGGTTGTGGTAAAATTTCTCGCATGGTTTGATTTTGAACGAAAATCTTAGTTTTGCAAAAGGCTCATCTTTTATCTCTGGTCCGCTTGAGGAAAATCACCATCAGAATTAGAGGTGTGCTGCACTTCTATAAAATAGTTGTTTACAAGATCGCCTTGTCACTTAAGAATAGACCGTAAGAGTCACCTTAATTATGTGTGTGGTACTGGAGTCTCTGGAAGGTTAAGAAGATTGGCACCATTTCGAGGACCACTCAATGGATAAAAGAAAACGCTTGACCGCTGAACAGATCATCAAGCAGTACCAGGAAACGATCAGTCATATTGGTGAGCAAAAAAGCAAGGAAGAGCGCAACCGCCACTTTGCCACAATCAGGGATCGGGCCGAGGAGATCGTCCTGCTGCTCAATGCCGATTGTTCTTATGTGTCGGTGGCGGACCAGTTGTGCGATTATCTCGAACTGGATAAATGCGAGCACCTGCGCCAGCAGCTCCTGTGCACGATCGCCATGCTGGAGAGAATTTCACAGATGGAATTGCCCCGGACAACGAGGCTATCCGAAGACGCGCCGCGGGAAATGCTTGTCCGCCATCTCTACAGCGATGTCTGGACGAAGGATAATAATCCCAAGGGTGAGGAGTTCATCAAATTTGTCCATCATCATTTCATCCTGGCCGGGATTCACCTCTCCAGGGAAAACATTACCCGCCTGGTATACAACATTCCCGACGAGCTATTCCAGATCTACGAGAGCCTCAGGGGCAAAGGAGATGAGGGGACAGATTCTGAGTGAACGTTCGAGAGTCGCTCTCTGATCAACTGATAGAATTCATCATCCTTGGCCCACCACTGGCGCGGCTCTATTCCCTTGAACCAAAAGCTCAAGACATCCTGGTACATGCTCAAGTCTCCAAGTGAGTGCAATTTTATTTTTTTTACCTGGCCACAAGTCGGCTATGGCCTTTGCTGTTGTCAGAGATAAACACCAATCCTCACTTGGCAGAGTACAAGGCGGCTGGCACTCACCAGGTTGCGGGCAAGTATAATTTTGATTAGGCCTGGTGAGCATGGGGGTGAGAAAATGATTATTTTGTGTGTTAGAAAGTAGTGAGCAACCACGTTTCTGACTCCTGTATTCGATTGAACGAGCTGTGAAAAATCGTTCAATCATGATGCTGAAATGGAGGATAAGATGAGACTAAAAAAATTTTTGCTTTGCTTCATTCTCGCGGGGTTTTTCGGGTTTCCCATGAGCGCAAGCTCGGAGAAAGAAACTGAACGTTGGACATACGGACCCTGGCAGACCGAGGCTATGCTCTCTCTGGGAAATGAGGTTCTCATTGTTGACTACGGTCAGAATGGGCTGTGGAGTTACAACGGATCCTGGATCCGACTTTCCCACCTGGACCCGCTGCGTATGGTGAAATGGGGTGAATCGGTTCTGGTGGTCGATTTCGGCTCTCACGGACTGTGGAAATTTGATCAGGCCGAATGGGTTAAAATCGCCTTGTGACCTCTGCTGAGCTCCTGACAACCAGAATTTTCCATAACCTTGGTCGTGCACCGAACAAGTTCCCCACTTTTATCCGGCTGAAGAGCTGCAAATCCTTGTCTCCTGCCGTGCCGGTCCACTCTCGAAAAAGATAATTTTGATGTTCCCGGATGATCGGTGCCAATTCGGCGAGGAGTTGCAGAATACTGCTGCTGTAATCACTGAGCAGAAAGTAGAAGACCAGAATCCAGACTATCTGAACCAGCAGGTTGCCGGCTCCCCTGGCGAAGCCGACGGCGGCATCGCAAGCTGCATCGATGGCGGGTCCTCTGATAAAAGTCAAGCCTTCTTCATTTATTCTTGCCAGCGGCTCCTTGGGAACCGGTAAATTGTCCAACAAGGCCACCGCCTTGTCGACCATGACGGTCAGGGTGGATTATGATGTTGAGGGGTTGAGTTATGTGCAGACCGACATAAAGTATCGGAAGAATTGAAACTCAGAGCCATTTGCAAAACGATCTCTGCGCCCAAACTCTGCGTTATGCTCAAATTTTATCCTCGGAATATCAATCATATGCCTGTGGTAAAATTTCTCGCATGGTTTGATTTTGAACGAAAATCTTAGTTTTGCAAAAGGCTCCTCATATAAAACAAGCCAGATTATCGTTCGCCGTTTTTGAAGAAGTTCACTGTCGCCTCATGAGTGACCTTAATTGTCGTGTTGGAGAGGGAATGGTCGAAGAGACAAGCTGCAAGAATGATAGATTCATCAAGACCATCACTCCCGATAATGATTATCCAACCATGTCTGGGAGTCCACCCCGCACGACCATGCGATAATTTCACCAGTACGGGCGGCATCGTTCAAACTGAAGCCTAGACAGCAGGGAAAACGCCCAGCATGCGGGGCTTTGGCTCAACCTGAAGGGAGAAAATTCATGACACACGAGCTTGGTTTCGAAGAAAAGGTAGAGCAACTTAAACAGAAGGTCAGAAATATGGCGGATGACGCCGACACGGCGCTCATCGAAGAGACGGCCCAGCGTCTTGAAAAGCTCAATTATGCGCCGCCAGTCATCATCTCAATCGACAAATTTTTGCGACTGACCAGAGATTCTCTGCTTGAAGAGATCGACAGGATTCTGGCCTTGCCCGACGCAGAGGCCTGTGCTCTGGCACCGGATGAGCCTAAAAAATGCCAGGATTTGAGGCTCCAGTTCATTTCTGTGCAGATTTTTTATTATGAGAAGCTGCTGCTTCTGCGCCACGGTGATATCGAGACCTGGGATGAAATAGACGAGCTCTATGTGCATGATTGAGCTGCATGGGCAGAGGTATAAGTAGAAACGGCGCTCCCAGCAGCGGTGAGCGCAACAGTTAAGGAAAATATAACAGCAGTGTGGTTGAAACAGCTCTCATTTCAACCGGCTCGTCACGGTGGGCGGTCTCGGCCAGCCAACCTGCCCGCCTATGATTGGCAACAGACGTTCTCCTCTTGAAAAATCCTGCGACCGCAGGTATGAATAAGGGCCCGCGGAGGAGTGCCGGAGCGGCTGAACGGGGCGGTCTCGAAAACCGTTGTGGGAGGTGACTTCCACCCAGGGTTCGAATCCCTGCTCCTCCGCCATTTTCCTATTGCAGTCCGAAAAACTCCATGTTCGCCTGTGCCTGACCCTTCAGCGCCTCGTACCCCACCTGGGTGTCACAGCCTATGTTCCTGGCTGCCTGCAGAAATTTGGTGACCTCTGGCTGCATAATCATCTCAGTCACCAGCTGTCGGGGGGTCAGCAGTTCGGGATTTATGGGGAAGGGGTCGTCAAGCGCCATCCCCATCGGCGTGGCGTTGGCAACGATGTCGAACCCGCGGGGATCGGGTGCACCGGTCGACACCTCAACCGCGGGGAAGTAGCGCGCGACGCCGGCAGCCACTCTTTCTGCCTTCTCCATGACGGTATCAAAAATCAGGAGACGACTCACACCTGCCTCAGCCAGTGCAAAGGCCATCGAACTTCCGGCCCCGCCCGACCCGATAAGCAGCACCGACTTGCCGGCGGGGGATCGACCATTGGCCAGCAGTCCATTGACATAGCCGACCCCGTCAAAGATGTCTCCCAGCCAGTGGCCGTCGTCCGTGCAGCGGATGGAGTTCACCGCACCGACCATCCGGGCCCGTGGAGTTAACTCGTCGACCATCTTCAGGAACGCGGGCTTGTGGGGGATGGTCGGAATGATGCCGTCGAGATTTTTAATTACACGAAAGCCAGCTATGGCCGCTTCGCTGTCAGCGGCTGAAAAATGCAGTGGTATGAAAACCACGTCGAGCCCCTTGTCCGCAGCCAGCTTGTTGTAAAGTTCCGTGGAGCGAACCTGTCTTATCGGGTCTCCCACAACCACATAGACTCGGGTCTCTCCGGTGATGTTCATCGGTGCTGTCAGTTCATTTTTCATTTTTTTATTTCCGAGGGCTGAAAATAATATGGCAACAAGGCATGATTACTCAAAAACCATTATGGAGAAAAATACAATGGTTTCGGTTTTTGGGTAGTGATTTTCAGCTCACAGGTCTGTGCGTTCTCGCTGCTCATGACCGGGGTTCGTTTCTTGGCCGACAGGTACCGTCGGCCGCCGCTCAAACGGATGGTTCCCATGAGCCGCCGTGCGATGGCTTGGCCTCCACCGCGCCTGCGGGCCGATCAGCGTTGAATAATTTGTGTTTCAAGTCTATCATATAAACAGAGAAGTGGGTGAGCCTGATGGCTGAATTTGCGCCCACTCAATAAGTTAGGCGAAGTTGAATGTTTCGTTATCGGGACAAAGACGGTATACTGCCACAATGCAGTAC
>JARFQM010000196.1 GCA_029287755.1 Desulfofustis sp.
CCCCCCGACTCCATTGCTTGAATGGAATTGATCATGATATTGAGGAAGAGTTCTTCCAGATCATGCGGTGCGACCGGTAAATGAAGATCATGGTCCACCTCCTGCTGGTAATCGATCCCCTGCTTTTTGAGCCGATAATCGAGATAACGAAGTACGCTGGCCAGCACCGTTTGCACGTCAGATCGTTTCTCCTCTGTCTCTTGCCGACCGGCTGTCCACAGGAGCTGACCCACCGTCTGTTTGATGCTCTCAAGCCCCTCCTCTATGAGATCGAGGTAGCTCGCCCTGAACTCAATGTCTTCACCTTTTTTACGCAGCAGGCCGACGCAATTAAACAGTCCGCCCAAGGGGTTGTTGACCCGATGGGCAATACTTGAGGATAACACACCCAGGGTTGCGAGCTTTTCCGACTGCAGCAGCTTCTCATGGGCAAGTTTCATTTCCTCGTTTGCGTTTCTGATGCGTCTGACCATTTCGTTAAAGCTGCGCGTAAGCAGGGCAAGTTCATCATTACCCTTCACCGGTATGACTTTCTCGCTCATTTCAACCTCGACCTCGCCCATGGCCTGTGAGAGGTCGATGATCGGCTTGATGAAACGCCGGCTCAGCAGATAGATCAGCAGGAACAGCAGAGACAAGGCCAAAATCGAGTGCTTGATGATTTGACTGATCATGGCGCTTATTTCCTCTTCCACATCCGCCAGAGAAAGGGAAAAGAGCAGGATGCCCCAGCGCTTGCCCTCGATGGACAGCGGAGCGGCGAATTCCAGGGCATCGCCCTCAGACTCACCTTGGTGTGGTCTTACAAGAACCTGCCCTGACTCCTGGGCCCGGGTGAGAAAGGGATCGGTATAATGTTTGCCATACTCACGGAAATCACTGTGCGAGATAACCCGGGCAGCGTTATCCAATACGGCAACGAAATTGAGGTTGAGTTCACTGTGTTGGCTGAGGTCTCTCATGTAGTTATCTATGAGCCCCCCTTCCTCAACCAGGCCCAGCTTCTCGTAGATCAACTCGTTGATGATCAGCGCACTCACGGTCTCGGCCAGCATCATCCCCTGGCGCTCCGACGCACTGTAGAGTGCCGAGCGGGTTTTGAGCGCCGCAAAAAGGCTGATTGCCGCGGTGATGGCCAAGACCGACAGAAAGGCCACCAGAATGAATTTTTTTTGTAAGGATATACCCATGTGGTTCCCGTTAAAATAAGACCTCGGGATGACACCCTTTGCCGCATCCCGTCGGAACCGCGTTGATTTTCTGCCTGATATCGGCATAGTCAGCGTCAGACGCGGCGACAAAGCCGCCCTGCAGGTCAGGGTCCAGTTTCGCCAGGATTGCCATCCCTTTTTCATCCGACGACATGGTCAGCAGAGCCTTACGAACCTTAGTGGCTATCTCGTACGGAGTATGAGTAGAGACGACGATTGGGCCGGTGGGTATAGGCTCGGAGGTGGCGATTATCTTTAGCCCATACGGCTCATACCGCTCCGCCGTGGAAAGCCGGATAGCTCCAGCATCAAACTCGTTGCTGATGACCTTCTTGGCGACCGTATCGTGGTAGTTGTAATGGTGATATGAAGACAAATCATCGAGGTGTATTCCTGACCAGGCAAGCATATATCTGGGAATCAGGTTGCCCGAGGTGGACCACAGTGCCGCAAAGGCAAACTTTTTGTCCACGAGTTGGGAAATCTCCTCAATGGTGCCGTCCAGATCGGTCACCACGACGCTTCGATAAAATATCTCCCCCCTGGCCGTTTTGCTCCTGGCAATCGGCGGGGCATCAAAGCGTTTGTAAGCATCGAGGTAGGTAAGAGGACCGAGCAGGGCGAACGACATCTTGCCCTGCCCCAATTTATTCACCACGTCTGGATAGCTTTTTTCCAGGTGCAGTTCGATGTTCAGGCCGGTTGCCTCAGACAGGTAGTCGACCAGCGGCTGGTAGCGCTCATAGGCGATAATGGGGTTGTCCCTCGGCAGGACTCCGAACAGGATTGGTTCGCTGCCGGTTTCGACACTGCTCTGGGAGTCCTGGCGAGCAGCGGCTATGGAGGATTTATTATTTTCGATGAAGGCGCGCATGGCCCTGATCCCGTCGTAGTTACTATCCTCGACTTCGACGAATTTCTCTATGCGCATGGCCTCAAGTATCGCCCTGCCCTCAGGATCGTTATGCATCTCCAGAAAAATGGCCTGCAGCGAACGCTTCAAGTAGGGAGCGATATCGGGGTTCACCACCACAGGCGGAATGCCAAAGGGCGGCGAACGATGGATAATCCGGGTTTGCTGCGCATAAGGAGATGCGCTGCTGACCATGAAGTCGTACACAATGGAGTCGACTGCAGCCCCGTCTGCCCGTTTCTTGGCTACGATCTCAACTGATTTGTTGTGGCTGTAGCTGTACTGGTAGGAACTGAAGAAGCTTTCAGGAGAGTCGTTGCGTTTGGCCAGCATGTAGGTAGGGTAGAGACGACCGCTGTTTGATTTGGGATCGACAAAGACAAAGGTCTTCCCCGCCAGCTGTTCGACTTCTTCGATCGGGCTGTCTTTATGGACGATAATGTTGGAATGGTAGGAGACCTCGCCGTCAACTTGCGGCGCAACCAGCAGTTCAGCTCCAAATTTTTGGTTATCGAGCACATAGGGTGATGAACATATGAACGCGAGATCGACTTCCTGGTTTTCCAGCATCACATCAATCTCGTCATAGGTGGTGCGGTGCACCATCTCCGCAGGTATCCCGAGCTTGCTGCCCAAATAATCAACCACCTGCTGATAGTACCTGACGGCGCTCACCGGAGTGATCATGCTCGCGACGCCGACTTGAATCGAGGGTTGGGCCATGAGCGTACGGCTGAAAAACATGCCGACAAAAAGAATTGCCAGTAATGATGTGCTCAGTTTCATGTATCACCCCGCTGGTTTGAGAGAACTGTCATCCATGTTGTCTGCAATTATCAGTCCATCTCCCAGACCTGCTAATATACACGAGATAGAAGCTGGCACCTAGTGCGATGTTTCGAAATCGTAACACTCCTGCCCGCTATAATCCTGTTCTTCTCTTTACCGTTCCTTGGCGCACCTCACGATCCTCACCATGAAAAAACGATGTATCCTTCTGAAATTGTATGTCATTTCTCTGTGGTCATCGAAAATCCTTGCATTATCATGACAAACCTTGATTCCTGGCATCTTTCTTGTAGATCACTTGTGCAAAGCACTCTACGATCACACAACTCCGAGCCGATTGACCTTAACCTCCGCTGGTATGGTCTGAGGCCGATAGGGTACGATCGGAAACGGTCGTGCCTCCCGACTTTGGAAAGGAGTGAGTATGCCAGGCACAGTTTCCAAGTATTCATCGACACGAACCGGGGCTTCCCGGCCTGCCCCGCCGCTCTTGGACAACCACGGAAGAAAAATCACCTATCTCCGTCTGGGGATTACAGATAGATGCAATCTCAGGTGCGTCTACTGCATGCCTGAGAAGGGCATAGATCTGCTGCCGCACGATGATATCCTCACCTTTGAAGAACTCTCGAGGCTGGTGGCGATTTTCTGCAGGATGGGTCTCACCAAGGTCAGACTGACCGGCGGCGAGCCCTTTGCCAGGCTTGATTGCCTGTCGTTAATAGACCATCTGAAGAGGGCTGTAGGGGTTCCCCATCTGCACCTCACCACAAACGGAGTCGAGACCCACAGACATATAAGGCGGTTAAAACAGATCGGTCTGTCCGGCTTGAATGTCAGCCTCGATACCCTGAACAGGTCTCGATTCGTCGAATTAACCCGGCGCGACCGCCTCGATCAGGTGCTCCGTACCGTTGACGAAGCAGTAAGATGCGGCATTCATCTTAAAATCAACAGTGTGATAACAGAAAGCACCACGGACGAGGAGATTCACTCGCTGGCCGGTCTCGCCAAAGATGTGCCGCTCAGCGTCAGGTTCATAGAACATATGCCTTTTTCCGGCAAGGCAGCCGCTTCCGTCCTTCAGGAGGAACTGCTTTCAACCCGGATCAATCGCCTTTTCCCGAGACTGCACACAGTGCTTGCTCGAGGGCCCTCGACAGCGCGCCTCTATTCCATGGCCGGTTTTCGGGGCACTATCGGGGTTATCGGGGGACAATCGAGATGTTTCTGCGCCCAGTGCAACAAGGTGCGGGTAACTCCTGCGGGAAGGCTCAAAACATGCCTCTATGGTAAAAGTGTAGTGGATCTGAAACAGATGCTCAGAAGCGGCAAAGACGACGGAGACATCGAGGACGCCATTCGGGGAGCCGTGCAGGAACGGCATATTGACGGGAAAGCGGCCGAGTTGAACAGCGGTTTCAAAGAGCAGCGATCCATGGCGTCCATTGGCGGATGAGATGATATCGATAGATCAGGCGTTAGCGGTTCTGCATGACACTATACCGGAACCGGTAAACGAAGTGTTTCTGTTTGTAGGAGGGAAGCAATGGGAGTAGTTGAAGCAGTTTGTGTGAGCGCTAAAAAAGGTGTCGTTAAAAAAGCTCAGGAGCGGGTTGAGCTGAAAAAGGATTGGGGAATTTGCGGGGACGCGCATGCGGGAACTTGGCATCGCCAGGTTTCCCTGCTCGCTGGAGAAAGCATCGACCACGTGAAAGAAATCTTACCATCCCTTCTGGACGGTGCGTTTGCCGAGAACCTCATTACCCGTGGCATCGACCTTGGTACCTTGCCGATCGGCAGCAAGCTCCGGGTCGGCGACTCCGTGGTCTTGCAGATCACTCAGATTGGCAAAGAATGTCACAACAGCGGCTGTGCCATAAAAAAAGCGACCGGAGACTGCATCATGCCGCGTGAAGGCTTATTTGCCAGAGTGGTGGAAGGGGGGAATGTCGAACCCAGCGATGAAATTATGCCGCTCTGAACCAGCTAATCTAATCCTTCAGCGGTGTCAATTGCTGTCCCCATCAAGGCAGTATGGACTGAGCAACCCCCGGCAGGTCGGCGATGAACGTCCTGATCTCATCCCGCACCCTCCGATAGTGAGCCAGCTTTTCCTCCTCGCTTGTCGCCTTGAGGGCAAGTTTGGGAGGATCCTCAAACCCCCGGTGAATTGTTTTTCCCGGAAAAAAAGGGCAGGTTTCATGGGCATGACCGCACAGTGTTATCACCAGGTCAAAATGCTTGATCGGCAGTTCGTCTATGGTATTCGACTGGTGGGTTGAGATATCCACCCCAGCCTCACGCATTACCCTGACGGCCAAGGGATTCAGACCATGTTTTTCGAGGCCGGCGGAGTAGGCGCTGATCTGATCGGCCAGCAGGTGTCTGGCCCACCCTTCTGCCATCTGACTGCGACACGAATTACCGGTACAAAGAAAAAGCACGGTGGTCCGCTTTATCCGGGTGTGGTCCATAATAGTGAACTCAGGCAGAATGGAGGAGAATCAGTTTTCAAACCAGGAGGTTGTTCGTTTGCAGTAACCGACGAGCATCAACATGACGGGTACCTCTATCAGGACGCCGACAACGGTCGCCAGGGCGGCCCCCGATGACAGACCAAACAGCATGACAGCGGTGGCGATGGCCACCTCAAAGTGGTTGGAGGCTCCGATCATGGCGGCGGGAGCCGCATCCTCATAGCGGAGTTTGAAAAATCTGGCCGCGCCGTAGCCCAGGGCGAAAATGAGAATGGTTTGAATAAACAAGGGGATCGCAATCCAGACAATGGTCAGGGGATTTGCGGTGATGACCTCCCCCTTGAAACTGAAGAGCAAGACCAGGGTCAAGAGCAGGGCGATGATTGTTACCGGCGTTAAGACCCCCAAAAACTTCTCTTTGAACCACTGTTCTCCCTTGGCGTTGATGATCCATTTACGCGAGAAATAGCCCGCCACCAGCGGCAGGGCAACGTAGATGGAAACCGACAGGAGCAGCGCCTGCCAGGGAATCGGCAGTCTGCCCACGCCGAGAAGAAAGCCTCCGAGCACCCCGTAGAGCACCAGCATGGTGAGTGAGTTGATGGCCACCATAACGAGGGTCAGCCCATCATTGCCCCTGGCCAGGTAGCCCCAGACCAGAACCATTGCGGTACAGGGGGCGATGCCAAGCAGAATGCAGCCGGCAAGATAGCTCCTCCACAACGGGATCTCCAGCATCTTTATCCCTTCCTGCATAACTACGATTCCAGCCCCGTGCTGAGACCCGACCGGGAGATCGAGACCAAAGGGCATCTTGACAAGATCGACGGCTTCGGGACCGATGAAGGATTTGAATAGAAAGCCGAGAAAGAAAATGGAGATGGCATACATGGTAAACGGTTTGATGCACCAGTTTAAAAAGAGCGTCAGAAAGACCGGCTTGCCGCTTTTTCCCGCCTGCACCACCGAGGCGAAATCAATCTTGACCATGATTGGGTACATCATGAAAAACAAACATATGGCTATGGGTATCGAGACAACTGGAGCCCCATTGACATAGATGGACATCCCGTCCAGTGTTTTCGCCAGGTCCGGGGCCACTTTCCCCAGTACAATCCCGCCGATAATGCAGAGACCCACCCACACGGTCAAATAGCGCTCGAAAACACTGGTCATCTTTCGTTCGTTCAACACGGCTTTTCCTTCACCCATTACCTTCTCCAATTTCTCTGATAATCGAGCCATTTGCAAAACGATCTTTTCGCCCAAACTCTGCGTTATGCTCAAAATTTTATCCTCGGAATATCAATTATATGCCTGTGGTAAAATTTCTCGCATGCCTTGATTTTGAACGAAAATCTTAGTTTTGTAAAAGGCTCAATCTCCTGAATATTTCCTCTCAGTACAACGACAGGCGATGATGCAGCGCCAGACCTCAGAATGAACATCAAGGACACTGCACTGAAGTATCTTTTTCTTTCAAATAGGCTTTAAGCTTTTGCCTTTCCCCCTGCAGCCCATCAAGTCTGGAAACGTAGTCAATAATCGACGCATGCACGGGGCTTCTGGGCAGGTCGGGATGAATTTTGTAGTACATCCACTTTCCCCTTCTGGTTCCGACTACCCACCCTGAATTTTTCAGATAGGCCAGATGCCTCGAAGCTCTTGATTGAGGCAGTTCTAGCACCTCCATGAGATCGCACACACAGAGCTCGCCATGTTTCAACAAGCCGATCATCTTCAACCTGGTCTCGTCGCCAAGCGCCTTAAACAACAAGGCATTTTCCCCGATCTTTCCTCTGGCAAAAAAGTTATAATTCTGCACACGGTTACTCCATCTCTAATGAGCTGCACCGGGCAACATAATTGCATATCCGGATATGTCAATTTGACTTTGCAATGGTACTATAATTTTGTCTGCTCTTCGATAAAAATATATGGGTTTCACTTCAGCCAGGTGGATGTTCTCTCTGGAGCTGGTATTATCTTGATGAAGCGGGTCGCTTCGCAAAGACGAGACCGGAAAACTATCGCTCACCGCACTGGCCCGGCATGCAGCCAATATCAGCAGTTGAGAGGAGAGATGGAAGAGCTCATTTGCCACTGTTTCAACTACACATTTTCCGACATCGAAGCAGATGTAAAAAAGAATGGGAAATCAACGATTGAAGAGAGGATTGCTTCTGAAAAGAGGGCGGGAAGCTGTCAGTGCGAAACCAGGAACCCCAAAGGCAGGTGATGTCTTGGTGATGTCCGCAGGGCTGTGGACTCAGTAATGAAAGCCGAAGGCATCTCCGGAAGAGTCACACTTCCGTTCAAGCAATCATAGATCGCTGAGATGCTCATGAACACAGGGAATGTAGAGGTATCGGGGCTATTGTCTCTTGCCTGCTGACTGCTTCCTGCTCTAGAGGACCGGCTGTCTTTGTCACCTTCAAAGAGAGGGTTAAGAAGCAGCCGGTGTCAACCCAGCCGACGCCATGATTTCCGGCACCAGCTCCTCTTTACCGATAGCCATTATGTGAACCCCGTCACAGATATTTTCGGAGTGAATCTGGTTGATCATGCGCCCGGCAATTTCGATTCCCTTGGCTATCGCGCCCCCCTTGGGCGCCCCGGCTATTTCATCGATTAACGGCTGGGGGACATTGACGCCGGCAATGTTTTTATTCATGAACCTGGCCATCGGCGCCGAGGTCAGCAGGATTATGCCAGCCAGAATCTTGACCTTGAATTGTCGGGCATAGTTCATGAAGTCCTTCAGTTTCTCAAGGTCATACACTGCCTGGGTTTGAATGAATTCTGCGCCGGCCTCTATTTTCTTCTCAAATTTGATCAGTTGGGGTTCGAGGGGGTTTGCCTCAGGAGTGACAATGGCGCCGGCACAAAAAGAGGGAGAGCCGTCCAGATCGTTTCCACCGAGGTCTCTGCCTTTCTCCAGGGTTCTGGCGGCGGCCACGAGTTGACTGGAGTCAAGATCGAAGACGCCTTTGGCAGTCTTGTGATCGCCCAGCATGACCGAATCACCGGTGAGGCAGAGCACATTGTTGATTCCACGGCTTGCCGCAAACAAAAGGTCTGCCTGCAGCGCCAACCGATTACGGTCCCTGCAGGTCATTTGCAGTATCGGTTCGCCCCCCATTTCCTTGACCAGAAGAGCGCCGCCTATCGAAGGAAAGCGCATGACGGAACTCTGATGATCCGTAAGATTCATGGCGTCGACCTTGTCTTTCAGCAAATCGATATGGTGGCCGGTCTGCTCCAGGTTCAGCCCTTTCGGGGGAGCTACTTCGCAAGTCACGACAAACTTTCCTGAATCAAGTGCGTTTCTGAATGAGGAGATCATAGCCGTATGGTCCTTTTTCGAAGAGTTGCTGATTATGATTCTGACATTTCATATTTGCCCGGCGTCGGTTCACCCAGAAAATTTCTCGGGCCCTGCAGTTTGCGCATGGAATCCAGTCGGCCGAGCTCTTTCAGCCTGTTGTATATCAGCGTCCAGGCACAATCCTTGTTGCTGTCTATTTCGCACCTGCCCTGATTGGTCCCGCCGCACGGCCCGTTTATAAGCCCCTTATGGCAGGCAGTGACCGGGCATATGCCCCCGGTTTCGCCTATCACACAGGTGCCGCACTGGGTGCAGATCTCATTGAACTGGCCGGAACCGCTTTCTTTGCCGATGAAGAGCGTATCAAGGGCAGGAACCACCATTCTCTTGAGCTGGCTTGAAACGGTCTGGACCCCGAAGGCGCAGGTCATGATCAGCAGGGCATCCGCCTGCTCGATCCTGCCGAGTTCCTCTGCCAGTATTTCAGATGTCAGGTTGTCGCAGGCCACCGGAACAACCACCTTGCCGGTAACGAGCTTGCCTGCCTCCAGCAGGGTGTCCTTCATGGCAGCAACTTCAGGTGCGCCACCGGTTCGAGTGAGGGTCACGCAGGTGCCGCAGCCGATAATGAAAATTCGATTCAGCCCTTCAAGCAGACGGAAGATCTCTTCTTCTGATTTGGGTTTGGTGATCGACCTGATCATGATTATCTCTCCTCCAGATCACATCTTAAGCAGCGTGCAGCTTCGATACGCGCCTGTTCTTCGGTGAACCCCTTTTCAACTTCACGAAAATCCCTGGACCTGAGCGTCGGATTTTCCACTTTGATTTGGATCCTCGGCATTTCCTCTGTCGACTCGGATTCCAGGGCAAGTCCCGCGGTTTCAAAAAACTGTGTTTTCTCATCGACAATCTGCACTGGTCCTTTTATGCCGGACAGGTAGTGATCAATGGCGATCGCCGCCCTTCTGCCTGAGGCAATGGCGGAAATCACCGTGGTCGGGCCGGTGATAAAATCTCCACCCGCAAAGATGCCTGCCACATTTGTGGTCAAGCTGTTCTTGTCCACCTCAAGACTGCCCCACAGAGACCGCTCCAGCTGGCTCTCTTTGGAGATGAAGGAAACATCCGGGGCCTGGCCGACGGCGATGAGAACGGCGTCGGCGTCCACCTTCAGAAGCTGCTCCGGGTCTTCTTTGACATATGAAGTGCCGTCCTGTTCAAAGATTGTTCTGCTGCCCACGAATTCGATGCCGGTCACCTTGGCGTTATCGTGAAGGATTCTCCGGGGTGACCAGAACGGCTTGATGATGACACCCTCCTCAACGGCTTCCTCGATATCTTTTTTCCAGGCGGGCATCTCATCAACGCCACGACGGTAATAGATGTGAACGTCATGGGCCCCGACCCGCAACGCGGTTCTGGCCGTATCAAAGGCGACATTGCCGCCGCCAATAACGACTGCCTTGCCGGCAAGTGGTATCTTTTCCCCGCAGCGGATATCTGTTAAAAACGGCAGCCCGTAGTACACTCCGTCCAGGTTGAGTTCTTCTCCGGGGATTCCCATTTGCTTGCTGGCTTGAGCCCCGGCGGCGATGAACACGGCACTGAAGCCCTCCCGCAGGAGCTGGTTCACCGTATGCGAGGCATCGATGGGCGCGTTGTAATGAATATCTATGCCGCAGCTCTCGATGTAGTTAACCTCCTCCTCTATGACTTCCCGGGGCAGCCGGAATTCGGGCACGGCGATACCCAGCATCCCCCCGGCTACCTGCTGAGACTCGAAGACATGCGCTTTATAGCCCATCTGGGAAAGGAAGTAGGCACAGGTCAGCCCAGCCGGGCCGGCGCCGACCACGGCAATCTTCTGGGATTTGCTGACCGGGAACGGCTTTTCGGCCATACCGATATTCTCAAAATACCAATCCGAGGCAAACCGCTTGAGCGTCCTGATGGCAATAGCTTCATCAAGCTCACCCCGGCGGCACTTGGTTTCACAGGGATGAATGCAGATGCGGCCGCAGACGGCGGGGAAGGGATTTCGTTCCCTTATGATGTCGACGGCCTGCTTGTAGTTGCCGCAGGCGATGGCGGCAACATAGTTGGGAACATCGATGCCGGCCGGGCAGGCATGCTGGCAGGCGGAGATGACCATGGAATCGCAAACCGCTCCGGAACAGCGACGCTCCCTGATATGGTCTTCGTATTCCCTGGTGAAATATTTCAGGGTGGAAATGGCAGGTTTGGCGCAGGTCTGGCCAAGCCCGCATAGTGAGGTGGTGGTAATGGTGTCGCCCAGGTCTTTGATGGCCTGAATATCTTTCATCCGGCCCTCGCCATTGGTGATCTTTGTCAATATTTTCAGGAGCTGGGTGGTCCCCAACCGGCAGGGCGCGCATTTTCCGCACGATTCGGACTGGGTGAAACTGAGGAAAAAACGGGCGATTTCCACCATGCAGTTGTTCTCATCCATCACCACCATGCCGCCTGAACCCATAATGGCGCCGATTCTCTGCAGCGTGTCATAGTCGATGGGCAGATTGAGAAATTGTTTCGGAACGCAGCCGCCCGAGGGGCCGCCCATCTGCACCGCTTTAAATTCCCTGCCCTGGGGAATGCCTCCTCCGATGTCGTAGACCACATCTTTGATGGTTACCCCTATGGGAACCTCGACCAGGCCGGTATTGTTGACCTTTCCAGCCAGAGAGAAGATTTTGGTGCCCTTGCTTTTTTCAGTGCCGACCTGACCATACCAGGCGGACCCGTTGCTGATGATCAGGGGAATATTGGCAAAGGTTTCCACGTTGTTGATATTGGACGGCTTGCCGTCCAGTCCCTGCTGGGCCGGAAACGGCGGTCTAGCCGTCGGCATGCCGCGCTTTCCCTCGATGGACGCCATCAGGGCCGTCTCCTCCCCGCAAACAAAAGCCCCCGCCCCCATCTTCAGGGAGAGTTGAAAGTCAAACCCCGTGCCCAGAATGTTCTCACCCAGAAGCCCCAGCTGCTCGAGCTGATCCAGGGCAATGGTGAGATGCTCGACCGCGATCGGGTACTCTTCCCGCACATAGATGTACCCGTAAGAGGCACCGATGGCATAGGCGCCAATCAGCATGCCCTCCAGCACGGCATGAGGATCTCCTTCCAGCATGGCCCGGTCCATAAAGGCGCCCGGATCTCCTTCGTCACCATTGCAGATGATATATTTCGGCTGGCCTTCAGCCTGGCGGGCAAACTTCCATTTGAGTCCGGTGGGAAAACCCGCACCGCCGCGCCCCCCGATGCCGGCCGCACGCACCTCCTCGATCACCTGCTCCGGATTCATCTTGGTCAACGCCTTGACAATGGCCTGATAGCCGCCGGCCGCAATATAATCTTCCACCCTGGTCGGATCGATCCGTCCGCACCGCTGCAAAACCCTCTTTTCCTGCTTGGCATAAAAGGGGATTTGATTGAGGTAATAGACAGGCGCTTTCGACTTCGGGTCCTTGTAGGCCAACCGTTCGATCAGCTGGTTTTTTTTCAGGGTCAGCGCCACGATCTCCCCGGCATCGTCCGGCGTCACTTCCTGGTATTGAATGCCCAGCGGATCGATGGCGATAACCGGTGCTTTGGCGCAAAATCCGTGGCAGCCTGTCGAGCGGACCTCTACAGTATCCGACAGACCCTGGTGCCTGACTTCTTCCGCCAGCGCGTCTCTCACCGAGGCTGCGCCATAGGCGCGACAGCCGGTCATGCAGACGTGTACCACCGGTCTATCCGGGGCGCTTTTTGACAGGATCCTGTTGCGAAGCCACTCAAATTGTCCGATTGATGACAGCTTCTCCATGTCTTACTCATCTCCCTCTGGTTTTCGGTACTCACCGAGAACACTGGTAACCTTGGTCGGGTTCAATTTTCCGTAGTATTCGCGATCGACCATCATGGCCGGTGCCAGGAAACAGGCACCCAGACAGGCTGCAGTTTCAAGGGTGAACTGATAATCGGGGCTTGTTTCCCCCTCCTCGAGGTTAAGGTCTTTCTTGATTACCCGCAGAATGGATTTCCCCCCCTTGACGTGGCAGGCGGTCCCCCGGCAGACCTTGAGTACGCATTTACCTCGTGGCTCGGTGGAAAAGCCCGCATAGAAGGTGACGACTCCCTGGACATGGCTGGGGTAGAGATCAAGGGCTTCGGCGACGGCCTCAATGGTTTCCGGAGGGATATAGCCGAAGCGCTCCTGCACTTCTTGAAGCAGGGGGATCAGTCCCCATTTTTTCTGGGCATGCTTTTCTATGATTTCCGCAAACCTGTCCCAGTCAATTTCAGTCGCTTTCATCTCTCGTCTCTTCTCATCTGTCCATGATCATGGTTTCGGCCTTGTCAATCGCAACCGCACAGGAGCTCCAGCCGCCTGAGTCATTCTCAAGCAGCGAGTCCAAACGCAGCAGGCGCCGCGCTTCGTTGGCTTCAAAGGCAGTGGGAATATAAATATGCCCGGCTTCGACCTTGGGGTTGATCCTGATCTTTCTTTCGATCTTGCCGGCCGCCGATGTGACCCTGATTCTGTCGTTGTCGGCCAGGCTCATCTTCTCCGCGTCGGCCGGCGCGACTTCGATTTCCCCTTGTTCGTCGCCTGCTCTGATCCGGGAGGATTGCTCCGTCCTGGTACCGCTGCCGAGATGGAAGCGAAGCGAACGGAAAAAGGCGGTAAACGGGTAGCGATCGTCAGCTTCCGTTTCTGTACTCGCGGCAACCGGGGAAAAGCGGATCTGTTCTTCGGCCAGGCTGTCCTCCGGCTGCGCTTTTTCTCGTATCCATATCGGGTGTTTGCAGGCAGCGCCGTCGGAGTAGCTGGTGATCACGCTGCTGATCTCCTTCCTGATTTGCTGGTGGGAGCCCGTGTTGCCGGGTGCCGCCAGTTTTTCCGCAAACAGCGTCAGGATCTCCAGATCTGGTTTGCCAAGTCCGGGCGGTGGCACGGCCGGGGAGAAACATTGAATTTTCCCTTCCATATTGGTGAAGCTGCCGGCCTTTTCCGAAAACGCGGCCGCAGGCAGGACCACGTCGGCGATGCCGGCCGTTTCACTGAATAAGATGTCCTGGACGATAAGACATTTGAGGGATTTCAGAGCGTTGAGCAGAAGATCCGGCTGCGGGAGACTGCGCAGAGGGTTTTCTCCCATGATATAGAGGGCCTTGAGCCGACCATTTTCGGCACTTTTGATCATCTCCAACAAATCCATGCCCCGGGACTCCGGAATCTCGACCCCCCAGGCCTGTTCCCATCTCGCCCGATCCCCGGATCGTTCAACTTTGAGGCGGCCCGGCAGGGCGTCCGGCACCGCCCCCATATCCCATGCCCCG
>JARFQM010000216.1 GCA_029287755.1 Desulfofustis sp.
CGGCTCAGTGTCTTCAGCCTTGTCGCCAGCTTCTCGTCAAAATAGGTCACTGCAACGAGGTGGCCGATCGGCTCACCGTACATACTGATCGGCGCTGCCGAGGTGATCGCCATGCGGCCGTCGAACAAACCGCTTTCAGCGTAGGCCTCACCTTCCAGGCTGGCTTCGATCACCGGGTGTTCCGTACCGGACGTCGACGGAATTTCCTGGTTGCCGTTCATGAACATGCGAAGGATCTGCTTGCCATCCTTGTCAAGAACCTGGAGTTGATCGAAGGACAGGTTTTCGAGGTTGGAGAGAAAATTGGTCAATTGCGAGACATCGCCGCTCAGGCCAGCCGAGTAGACAGCATTGACCAGAAAAGGATTGCTGGAAAGCAACGCCACCAACGCCAAGTCGTCTGACGATGTTTTGGTGGTGGTTTGTTCGATAAAGTTGGCTGAATCATGAGCCCGGACTTGTACCTGGACTTCGAGCTCACTGGCGACCATGTCCCCGACCACCCAGAGGGCGATCACCAGGGGGATGACCCCGACCGAGATCAGCGCCAGGAGAATTTTGGACCTCAACTTCATGGACCGATTACCCTTCCTAGAGGTGTTGCGAAAATGATGGTTTGCAAATCCAGAAGACTGCACCGGGACATCGCTTCTCGGCAGGTCAGCCTTGCCCAGCGGGCTCTTCACTACAGCTTAAAACCAGGGGTACAATCGTCGGCACAGCAACTTGTCTCAAAAACGCCAATACCGGACTATTTTTTGGACAAGCTCCCCTGGAATAATAAACCACGTCACAACGCAGCCACAATTAACAGCAAGATTAACACCTTACAATACATCAGCAGAAAGACTCAGGCAACTCTAATCCCGCTCACGGAACAAAGCACGAAGATGACCGACCAGGACATGCAAACATCGCTGAGACGAAGGATGGTTCCTTTCCATAGCATTCAAGCTATTGCCGAAATCAGTCGATTGCGTTATTCTGTGCAACCGGGCTGCGGGACACAAAAGGAGACCTAAGCTTTATGTCTGATTCACTTGAGGCCTTGCTCAGCAAGGGCGACCACGCCCTGAAGAGAGGCGATACGCTGGTCGCCATGGTACAGTTTGAGATGGCGCACGCTATTGACCCGAAACCGGCTGTCAAGGCAAAGCTGGCCTACTGCCTGGCCAGAGAGCGCAAGCAGTACCAGCAGGCCATGGCCCTCTGTCGCGAAGCCCTCGAGGCAGAGCCGGACAATCCCGATCACTATTATCAACTCAGCCGGGTCTACCTGGTCGCCGGCCATAAAAACAAAGCCATAAAATCTTTGCGCAAGGGGCTGAAGTTCAGACGCCACCAGCCGATCATCGATGAACTCAACCGGCTTGGTTACCGCAGGCCGCCGATTTTCACCGCCCTGCCGCGCGATCACGTCCTCAACCGTGCTGCCGGTGTCCTGTTCGCAAAGCTCGGCTCGCGCTGACCTCCTGCCGCCGGAGGCCATTCGATGAGGAAGTCTCTCCGACGCCATCCTCGGTACGAATAAGTATTGCACTTGTCCCACTTATGAGTTAAGTTCTCCGCCTTCCAATACTTCTGACAATTCCATTTTCATAAATTGCACTCTGCTACGCACACGGCCCGGTCTCGCCCGGGCTTTTTCCATAGACTTAACCAGGACAGACCACATGACAGAAGACAACATAGCCAGCTTCAAAGAACTCGGCCTTGCCCCGGCAGTATACAAGGTCATCAATGAGGTCGGCTACGAGACGCCCTCGCCGATCCAGGCCCACAGTATCCCGCCGCTTCTCGAAGGGCGCGACCTGCTCGGACAGGCCCAGACCGGTACAGGGAAAACCGCGGCCTTCGCACTGCCCCTGCTGAGCCGCCTCGACCTGAAGAAAAAACACCCACAAATCCTGGTCCTCACGCCCACCCGCGAGTTGGCACTGCAGGTCTCCGAGGCGATCCGCACCTACGCCCGTCACCTGAAAGGATTCCAGGTGCTGCCGGTCTACGGCGGCCAGAGCATGAGCCAGCAGCTGCGACAGCTGCATCGCGGTGTCCACGCCGTGGTCGGCACTCCGGGACGAATCCAGGATCATCTGCGCCGCGGCACACTGAACCTTTCGGAGCTGTCCAGTGTTGTCCTCGACGAAGCGGACGAAATGCTGCGCATGGGTTTCATCGACGACGTCGAACAGATCCTCAAGGAGACCCCGGCAGAGCGGCAGACGGCGCTTTTTTCAGCAACCATGCCGAAAGAGGTCAACCGTATTGCCCAGCGCTATCTAAACGACCCCGTCGAGATCAAGATCAAGGCCAAGACATCTACTGTCGAGACGATCGTACAACGTTTCTGGCAGGTCAAGGGGCTGCACAAGCTGGACGCCCTGACCCGCATCCTCGAAGCAGAGGAGATCGAGGGGATGCTTGTCTTCGTTCGCACCAAGACGGCCACGGTAGAGCTGGCAGAGAAACTTGAGTCACGCGGCTTTTCCTGCGCCCCCTTAAATGGTGACATGACCCAGGCACTGCGGGAAAAAACCGTCGACCAACTGAAGAGCGGCGCTCTCGATATCGTGGTTGCCACCGATGTTGCCGCCCGCGGCCTGGACGTCAAGCGCATCAGTCATGTGGTCAATTACGACATCCCCTACGATACCGAAGCCTATGTGCACCGCATCGGCCGGACCGGCCGCGCCGGCCGCGCCGGACAGGCGATCCTGTTTGTCGCCCCACGGGAACGACGGATGCTGGCGGCAATTGAACGGGCGACCCGCCAACCGATCACAGCAATGAGCCT
>JARFQM010000093.1 GCA_029287755.1 Desulfofustis sp.
CCACTGTCGAGATCGACAACAGCTGACAAGACGTCACCACGGCCGGCCAGGCAGATTACGTTTCCGCGCTGAGGAACCGGGAGTTCGAGGGTGGAGTCGAAACGCATCCCGATTTCCATGGCCACCTCCTCCATTCGCGACTGATCGCCGCTCCACAGGTTCAGACAGACGATACCTGACAAGGCTAGATGATCCTGGCAGAGGTCAAAGAATGGGCCTGAATAGATCTGGCTGGACATGCCCGCGGTATCAAATGCATCGATGAGGATCAGATCGTAGTTGTTCTCGTCCTCTCTTTCGGCGAGGAACTGGAAGCCGCTGCAGCAGTGGATTGCCACCTTGGGACTGACGGGGAGATGGAAATGGCTGCGGGCCAGATCGATGACCTCGCTGGAATAGTCGATGCCGTCAATCTGGGCGTCGGGGAAGTGATGGTGGAAAAATCGAACCAGGGAGCCGGCGCCTACCCCGATTATCAGAATGCGCTCGGGCTCGTCATCGATCAGCAGGGGGGCCGCCATGAAGCGGGTGTAGGAGAGTGCCAGCTTCTGCGGGGCGGCAAGATACATGCTCGACTGCAGGACATGCCCCCCGAAATAGAGAGAACGGGTGGTGCCTTCATCAACCACTTCGATGAGCTGGTTCTGCCAGTGACTGCGATGAACGGTTTTTCTCTCCATCAGGTTCCCGGTAAAAGCGTTGAACTCTGATTTATACCTGATTGCCTTTGTGCTTGTCAAAACCGGCAGCAGGAGGTGTTGACGCGCAGACGCTTTTCCGGCATATTCCAGACATCTAATTGTGTATCGTGAGTTATCAACCACCGAGGCAGGATGAAAATAGCACTTGAAAAAATCATCTCCGGGGGACAGACCGGGGCCGATCAGGCAGCCCTGGACGGTGCCATAGCCTCTGGCGTTTCCCATGGCGGCTGCATACCTGCAGGCAGGAAAACAGAGGCCGGCATGTTGCCGCTTTCCTACGATATGACGGTCCTGGATTCCGAGCGCTACAACGAGAGAACCGAGCGCAACGTCATAGATGGGGACGGTACCCTGATTCTCTCCCATGGTCCGCTCACCGGCGGCTCGGCGCTGACCGAAAAAATCGCCATGCGGCTCGGCAAACCCTGCCTGCACATCGATTTCAAGCGCACCGATATGGCGCAGGCACATTCCAGGGTTGCCGCCTGGATCGACAAGGCGGACATAAAGGTACTTAATGTGGCAGGACCGAGGGCGAGCTCTGACCCCAAGATCTACGGGGTGACCAGGGAACTCATCCTGCTCCTGCTTGAAGGCACCGTGGAGTGATCATCATGGCCCAGCAGGTACCGCTTATAAATCAGGAACGCTGCATTGGCTGCGGCGCCTGTCGGTCGATCTGCCCGGACCGCATAATCTCTGCCGATACCTCGGATAAGGCCTACATCACTGCTGATTCATGTATGCAATGCGGTCACTGCTATGCGGTCTGTCCGGCTGAAGCTGTTGCTGTCCCTTTCTTGGAACCGCCGGCCGAACTCCGTTCGGTCGATACCGGAGGTGTTGTCTCATGGGTGGATCCGCTCCCCTCACAAATGCTCATGGAGATCATGAGACAGCGGAGATCGTGCCGGCTCTACAAGGATCAGCCAGTTGACCGAGCCATAATTGACGATCTGCTGCAAGCGGCGGTCACAGCCCCTTCCGGGACCAACAGTCAGGGCTGGAAATTTCTGGTTCTGCCCAATCGCGAGGATGTTGTCAGACTGGGAGAGGTGACTGGCGATTTTTATCGACGGCTCAACCGTAAAGCGGCCAACCCGATAGTGCGGGGAGTGCTGAAGCTTCTGGGCTGTCCGGCCCTGCACAATTATTACAATGGCTACTACCAGAAGGTGCAGGATGCCCTGGAGGGGTGGGATGCGTCGCGCGAGGATCGGCTCTTCCATGGTGCTCCGGCCGCCCTCATCGTGGCCGCCGACCGCAATTCGAGCTGTCCCGCGGAGGACGCGCTGTTGGCCAGCCAGAACATTCTACTGATGGCCGAAGCACTGGACTTGGGTACCTGTCTGATAGGCTATGTGGTCGAAGCCGCCCGGCGGGATCCATCGATCAGCCGGCTGCTGGGTCTTGATAAGAACTACCGGATCTATAGTGTGGTGGCAGTAGGGCACCCGGCCGTGAAATGGATGCGGCCGGTCGGGCGAAAACATCTAGAACCGGAGATTTTAACTTCAATCTGAATCGTCTGCATGGACAGTGAAAGCAATGCCAGCCAAAAGGAATCCAGAGCTTTCAGAATTTTCCTTTTTTCCTTTGGCTTCAAACACGGGGTGCCGGTGGATGCCAACCTGCTGTTCGATATCCGGTTTCTGCCGAACCCTTACTGGCAAGAGGATTTACGTCCCAAGTCAGGCCTGGAAAAGGTGGTATCCACCTATGTGGTTGACAGCGCTCAGGGCAGGGAGTTTCTGCAACTGCTCGTGCCGCTGCTGTTTTCAGTGGCCGAGGGGATGGCCCAAACCGGAAGGGAAGTGCGTATCGGCATCGGCTGTACTGGCGGCCGCCACCGCTCGGTGGCGGTGGTCGAGGCCCTGGCCGAAAAACTCGGCGCAGACTCCCGGTTTAAGGTCCAGCCCTTTCACCGCGACATAGATAAAAACGGCCGATGACCAGGAGCTTAATCAGGATGTTTTATTCTGTTTCTTGAGGAGCCGGTGGGCTTCAGTGAGCAGCTCTTTGAGCCGGTCAGCTGACCAACCTTCAGGTTTCATCGTTGCGGAAAAGTCGAGATCAGCGGCCCGGGCCCCGTCGTTTCCCTGCACCCAGGATGAGCCTTTATTGAGCATGGCGTAGCGCTCCCTGGCAAAACTCTTCATGTCCCAGCCTCGATAGAGGTTGGCGAGCCAGAGCGTCATTTTGATATTGATGTTGCCGGGTGCTTGATCCCAACCGGGAAAACTGTGCCAGAAGTGGTCAGGACGCTGGTGGCCGGTGGTTTCCATCATGGCGTTATGCAGCCTTGCCTCGACCTGGTGCAAAGCGGCCCGGTCACCGCGCTCGAGCAAAGGGAGCGCCTTGAGGTGTTCGTCGAAGTGATGGGGTTCCGAGGCCCCGACGCTGATCGTGCACACCCCTTTTTTATCGAGGCAGTAGAGATCGTTGAACAGCATGGGGGAAAGCGGGGCGCAGAGCTCCCGCAGTCTGGGAGTGGGGGAATGCAGGTGTCCGCCCTTGTCGGACGGGCTGATGATGAAAATGCCGATCTCCCGGTCGGCGGCGTAATCGATCGCCTCCCGGTTGGCATCGAAGATGTAGTACCAGTGGATATTGCAGAAATCAAAGCCGCCGTCCTCCTTATGGCCCAGCGCCTGCAGTATGACGTCGGTGGGGCCGTGGCCCGAGAAGCCGACATGACCGATGAGCCCGTCATCCTGCAGTTTTCTGGCGGCGGCCAGACAGCCGTTTGGTCTGCAGCACTGCCAGAGAGAACGGTGGTCGTTGAGGCCATGCAGGGCCAGGAGATCGAGCCGGCCGACGCGCAGCCGGGTCATCGACAGTCTGACTTTTTCGACAAACTCCTGCGGGTCATCGCTGGGTACGGCCTTGGACTGAAGTATGAAATCGTTTCTGGGGATGTGCGGCAGGATCCGGCCGAGCTGCTGCTCCGACGATCCGTAGCCGTGAGCGGTTTCGATGTGGTTGATGCCGTGGGCCAGGGCAGTTTTCACGATTTTTTCCAGCTTGGTGTGCGCAGCGCCTGGAATATCTGAATCTTTCACTGTCTGCCAGCTGTGCATGCTGCGCATGCAGCCGAAGCTCAGAACCGGCATGTCAATCCCGGTTCTGCCGAACCGCCTGTATATCATGGTAAGTTGATCATCTTGATGAGGTAAAAAATTAGGGGGCAAACTCCGTGGACTGCTTATACTGTTTCATTAATAAAACAGGAAGTGAAATTGTCATTGGTTAATCTCCTTCAGCGAGGTGAAAATCATGGAAATCGTGGTCATCCCCTGCCTGTATGATAACTACTCCTATCTGGTCGTACATGGAAACGAGGCCGCCGTTGTCGATCCCTCCGAAGCCTGGCCGGTGATGAAAGTGGTGGATGACCGCGGGCTCGAACTTTCGGCGGTGCTCTGCACCCATCACCACCACGA
>JARFQM010000268.1 GCA_029287755.1 Desulfofustis sp.
AGCATCTTGGTGGCAGTCCCGACGCCCTTCCCAGACTGCTCAAATACAATGACGCTGACGTGGTCAACCTCAAGACCATCATGGAGATCGCCTGGGAACGGCTGCAGCAAGAGTTAGAAAACGAAGCTGGTATTCTGCTACCATTCGATCTGGTGAACGGTGAGAAGTGAACAGGGGCACCGCCCACCTTCTAAAACCAGCCCTGATCCCAGATCACTGTATAAAAACTTTGACTTTTTTTAGGAAATTACGCATAATGCGTTATGCGAGGTGCGTAATATGATAAATCCATTTAGATATGGTGGCGTCGTTGGTAAGGATGCTTTTTGCAATAGGAACAAGGAACTGACCGACCTTGCCAAAGCAATGGAAAACGGCGAGCGCCTCTTCGTGTTTTCAGAGCGGCGAATGGGCAAGACATCTCTCATACGGTTAGTCTTGGAAAAGTTACCAAAAAACCAATTCCTGAGCGCTTACGTTGATTTGTGGCCCACTGATGGAGAGGAGTCATTCGCCATTGCATCCGCAAAGGCGATTGCCGAAAGCATGGCAACTACCGCCGATAGAATGCTTCAAGCAGCCAGGCAATTCTTTAGCAGTTTGACACCATCGATCTCTGCGGATTCTGCTGGGAATCCTCAGATTAGCTTCGAATTTGGTAAATCGGGCGTAACAGCCCCTGCCCTGGAAGAAGTTCTTTCCGCCCCAGGTAAAATTGCCGCCAAACGCAATCGGACACTTGTTATCGTATTTGATGAATTCCAGCGCATACTGGAATACAATACTGACCTTACAGAGCGTTCTATAAGAAGTGCCATACAAAACCAGCAGGAAGTATCCTACATTTTTCTCGGCAGTCGGAAGCATCTCATTCAGAAAATGTTTGTCGATCAATCTCGTCCACTGTACCGCGCCGGGGGGCATTATCCTCTTGGCCCAATTGAGGCCAGGGACTGGCTGCCCTTTATCCGCCAACGATTCAAAAAATCTGACAAAGAAATAAGCAATGATTTGATCCGGTCAATCTGCCAGAGGACTGGCGGACACCCCTTTTATACCCAGCATCTATGCCATGCCATTTGGGAACTCTGTGAGACGGGGACCAAAGTTGCTAAGGAAACGATCGAATCCGCCACTTGGTTACTACTGGATAGGGAGAACTATGCGTATACAGCTCTGTGGGAGTCTCTAGGGTTAAACCAACGGAGGTTCCTGATGGGAATTGCCGGAGAACCTGAAGGTGTAAAGGTTTTTGCCGCAGATTTTCTCCAGCGTTACAATCTGCGTTCTCCAGGCAGCGTTCAGCGAGCGGTCGAGACACTCTTAACGAAAGACATCATCGATCGCAGCAATGGTTCATTTGTCATCAGTGACCGATTCTTCAAGATTTGGATAGACCAAGCCCATTCCCGAATTTGAAACGGTCATCCTCGATTAACTACAATTAGAGAATCCAGCAGCTAGTAGTCGAATAGGAGATTCGTTAATTCGTCGATTCGTTAAATAGTAACCGATTAACAGTAAAAGATGTTATATGTTATACGTTACATGTTATACGTTATATGTTATACGTTACAAGTTGCTTTCCGACCTCTGACTTCTGACCTCTGATCCCTTTCTCGCCTTTCCAGCCTTTCTCGCCTTTCCAGCCTTTCTCGCCTTTTCCCCATGCCCCATGCTTTTTCGCTATGCGCCATGCGCTCTGCGCTCTGCGATCCTAATTCCGCAATCCGCAATCCCCCCTGCCCCATGCTCCATGCCCATTTCTGGGACGAATTTTGCATCCGGATTCAGGACGAGATATTTGGCAAGTGGTTATTCTGAATCATTGTATTGCCGGGCACTTAGAACGGCACACAGCCGCCCTCAGGTGGCGGAGTCATGACCTGGCCAACTGCTTAATACAGCTGCCGCTGTTTTCGAGGTGCGGATTAACATCTAACGTTTTCCAGGCAAGAACAAAGGAGAGATTCATGGAAATGAACAGACCGAATGCGGAAATTATAGCTGAATTTAAAAAGAGAAGGACACGTCAGATAATGGCGGTAGGCCCAATTATTCTGGCATTTATTGGCCTTCTGTCAGTTGAAAACAATCCAACTGGCATCTTCGGACTTCCGCCAAGCACCATTCTGGTCGGTGCCTTCGCGGTGATCATTTCTGTTTTAGTATTTTCCTTGCTTAATTGGAGATGTCCATCCTGCAATAAGTATTTGGGCAAGGCCATCAATCCGAAATTCTGTTCCAAGTGCGGTACTCAACTAGGATAAAAAAACCTAACTGCTCGATGCAGTTGACAGGCTTACAGCTCTGCTGTTCGCGGCGGCTGAGCTCGGCCGTTGGGTTGCATGGATGCTAGACAAAGAGTATATTACTGATATTACGTCAGAAGGAGTCATAGGAAAATGAAAATCAGAGTTGTTTTAGAAAGAAGCGATGAAGGGGGTTACACGGCTATCGTTCCAGCTCTGCCAGGGTGTATAAGCGAGGGCGACACTCGAGAAGATGCCCTTGCGAACATTCACGAAGCAATCGAACTCTACCTGGAACTGGTAGAAGACGATCTTCACTTCCCACCCGATGCAGAACTTCTGGAAATCACCCTATGACAAAAGTTCCCAGCCTCAACTACGGAAAACTCATCAAGGCTCTCCAGCGTGATGGGTGGGTCGTAGTTCGGCAAAAGGGAAGCCATATACGTCTGCATAAACGCACTCCCGCTGAGATGCTCAAGTTGACAGTCCCGGCGCACCGTCCAATCAAAAGGTCAACACTTTCCCACATCCTCAAACATGCCCGTCTGTCTGTACAGGATTTACTTGAGCTTTTATAGTGCAACCTAACCAATCGCTGCAGTCGGATCCGCCTGCGGCTGTGCTCAAACGTTAGTCTGCGGGCAGACACTGAATCACCTAGGACAATTATGAGTGATTGTAAAACATCTAACAGAGTGGGAGGGCGGCGGTTTCTGCGGCATGTCACAACGGCGCTTGTGATCGTAATGCTTGTCAGCATCGCGCTGACCATTCCGTGGCGTTGGTTCACACCACCCACGACTGCCTTCATCCTTCAGGATCGGTTCCACCATAAAGGCCGTATCCACCAGCGGTGGGTTCCCTTGGATGAGATCTCGCCCGCTCTTCCCATCGCCGTCGTCGCGGCCGAAGACCAGAAATTTCCTCACCACCATGGATTCGACTTCCAGTCGCTCTCGGAGGCACTCCAGGAAGATCGCCGACACCGACGCGGAGCCAGCACGATCTCCCAGCAGCTTGCAAAGAATTTATACCTTTGGCCCGGCCGGAGCCTCCTTCGTAAGGCTCTCGAAGCCTATTTCACTGTGCTGATCTAGTTCACGTGGCCGAAGCGCCGAATTCTAGAGGTCTATCTCAACGTTGTGGAGTTTGGCCCAAACGTTTACGGGGTTGATGCAGCGAGTCGATTGTTTTTTGGCAAGCCCCCGAGCCGAATCACTTCCCAAGAGGCAGCGCTTCTGGCCGCCGTGCTGCCTAGTCCTAAACGCATGTCGGCGCTCCATCCTTCTGAGTACGTTCGGAAGCGGGCCTCTGAGATCGAGGCGGCAGTCAGAGCCCTGGGGGGGCCCGGTTATCTGGCTCGGCTATGAGCTGGCCGCAACCTAACCACTCGCTGCAGTCGGAGCCGCCGTCTTCACGCCAAGGCGTGACTATGGCGTGACAAGCCCGCCTAGGATGGGCCGATGAGCTCGGCCGTTAGGCGGGCCTTTTAGAGGTATTCCACATTGACCAAGCGAGGTCACATTCGAATATTCCTGATCGCCACCGTTGTCTGGGCCGGCTTCTGGGTGGCTGGGCTGCCTTCTTACTATCAGCAGTACTCCAACGTTCGGATGATTTGGTTTGACTCGCTTCTGTTGATTCCCATAGCCGCTATCGTCTACCTCGCTCTAAGGAGGTTACGGCCAGAGAGGCGGCTTACGGTTGCACTCTGGCTGGCATTCTATTTCACGGTGCCTCTAGCGCTCTATGACTGGCTCTACTGCGGGCTTTACTTGGGCCACGGTGTCCAGTTCATCTCGAGATATTGGTATCTGACCGTTTACTATGCGATACCCTGGGTTCTGTTGCCGCTCGTGGCACTTCTTCTCAATCGCACGCGCCCAGGCGAAATGGAGCATACTGGTGCCCACTAGCGACTCGGTGCAGTCGGATCC
>JARFQM010000282.1 GCA_029287755.1 Desulfofustis sp.
TAGCTGCCGGATGATCAATAAATGATCAAATTTATCCATACCGCCGATATTCACCTCGATAGCCCGCTGCGCGGTCTCGAAGCCCACCATGGGACTCCCGTCGAAGAGATTCGCGGCGCCACCCGGCGGGCATTCGAAAACCTGATAGATCTGGCCGTCGAGGAGAAGGTGGACTTCCTGTTGATCGCAGGAGATCTCTACGACGGCGACTGGCAGGACTATAATACCGGGCTTTTCTTCGTCAGTCGCATGGGCAGGCTTCGCCAGGCGGGTATTCAGGTGATCCTGATTTCCGGCAATCATGATGCGCTTAGCCGGATCACCAGGACCATGCCCCTTCCCGACAATGTTGTTCACTTATCTTCCCGGCAGCCTCAATCCGTTGTGCTCGAAGACTGTGGGGTCATTATCCATGGTCAGAGCTACGCCACCAAAGCAGTTAGGGAAAACCTCGTCTCCGGCTATCCCCAGCGCCATCCCGACTATTTCAACATCGGCCTGCTCCATACCTCTCTGAACGGAAGGGAGGGGCATGAAAATTATGCGCCCTGCAAAGTGGACGATTTGCGGTCCAAAGGATATGAATACTGGGCGCTGGGACATGTGCACAAGCGGGAAACAGTGGCGACTGATCCGTTGATTATCTTTTCCGGCAACATCCAGGGCCGCCATATCAAGGAGACAGGCGCCAAAGGCGCCACTTTGGTCAGCGTGGATGACGGGCTTGTTGTCGACGTCGAGGAGCGGGAACTGGATGTGCTGCGCTGGGAGGTCTGCGCGGTGGACCTGGCGGAATGTGAGACTACCGACAGCGTATACAATTCCATACGCAGGACCCTGGAAGATGTACTGCGCAATGCTGAAGGCCGGACGCTGGTTATTCGCCTTATCCTGGCCGGGGAGTGTCCTGTGCATGCTGAGCTGTTTGAGAGAACGGAGCAATGGACCGAGGAATTTCGTGGAATTGCAGCCAGTCTCGGCGATCTATGGTTGGAAAAGGTACAGTTTAGAACCAGGCGCAAAGTAGGGCTTGAAGAAATTCTCGGAGCGGATACCTCCATTGCCGGTTTGATCGAATCGATCCGGAAAGCGGAATTTGATGCCAATAATCTACTGGAATTGGTGCCCGAAATCGCAGTTCTCAAGTCGAAGTTGCCGGCCGAGATATATGGTAATGACGAACCCTTTCTGGAAACCTTGCCCGTCTCTGACCCGGATCTGAAGACCGAAGTGCAGGAGATGCTCATCTCCATGCTGCTCAAGCATGGTGCTGAACGATGAGGTTGAAGCTCCTTGAACTGAAGGCTTTCGGCCCGTTTACCGATGAGCTGCTGGAGTTTAATTCCCAAAAGCCCGGGCTCCATATCATTTTCGGCCTCAACGAGGCAGGCAAGAGTAGTTCACTGCGGGGACTCAAGGCCCTTCTCTACGGTTTTCAGAACAGGACGCCAGATAATTTCCTGCATTCTTACGAGCAGCTCCTGGTTGGCGGCTGTCTCCAGAACGAAGATGGGCGGGAGCTGGCATTTCAGCGTCGCAAAAGGAAGGTAGGCGATCTTCTGGACGCGGAAGGCTCTCCCATGGAGACGCATGGGCTGGCCGCTTTCCTCCATGGGGTTGAGCCGAAGATCTTTGAGTCACTCTATGGAATTGACCACAGGCAATTGGTGGAAGGCGGCGACGAAATTCTGTCCCAAAAAGGGGAAGTGGGACGGATACTGTTTGCCGCCGGAGCGGGCCTTTCTTCCCTGAAAAAGGTTACCGACCAGCTTGAGGAGGAAGCCGCCGGGCTGTTCAAGTCAGCCGGGCAGTTGCCGGAAATAAACAAGGCCATCAGACGGTTCAACGAGCTAAGAAGAGAACTTAAAGAGGCAACGCTTTCAGCCAAAGACTGGAAAGACTTGAGAAATGTTTTGCAGGAGACGGAGTCCGAACGGGCTGAGCTTGAAATGAAACGAGTTCATAAAGTCAAAGAGCTGCATCGGCTCGAACGGCTTCAGCAGGCCATTCCTGAACTCGCTTCCCTGAAAATCTGGCAGGAGCGTCTACAATCCCTTGGGACGGTGACACTCCTGCCGTCCGATTTCAGTGACCGATATCAGCAGTTGGAACAGGAAATCCGTGAGGCCAAGAGGCAGCTGCACAAAAATTCTGAACAATTGAAGCAGAAGGAAGACAAGCGCCAGGCTATTTCCCTGCCCACGGTTTTACTCGAACATGCTGAGCTGGTTGATAATTTTCATGAACGGCTGGGAGAATACCGCAAAGGGCAGAAAGACAAACCGGAACGAAACGGGATGCGCATCAACCTGCGCAAAGAGGCCTCACTGCTGCTCAAACAGATAAAGCCGGGGGTACCGCTGGAGCAGGTAGACTCTTTACGTCCAGTGCTTGCCAAGAAATTGACAATCCAAACATTGGCTGGGCGGTTCGAGGCGGTCAGCGAGCAGGTTCGGCGGGCGCAAAAAATGAATAAAGCGGCACAGCTGGCAATGACTGAGGCCGAAAAGGAGCGAGATGCCGCACCAGAGCCCATGGATTCGCACCTGCTGGAGCAGGCTGTGAAACTGGCCCGCAGAGCCGGTGACTTGGACAATCAAATACAAAAACGCAGAAACGATGCAGAACAGGGAACCGAGGAGTGTCTTAGCGAACTGAAACGGATTGGTCTCTGGTCCGGCGATCTGGCAGCGCTTCAGGAACTCCCCCTGCCTTTTCTTGAGACGGTGCATCAATTTGAACAGAAATACAAAGATATCTTTGACCGGAGGCAGAGGCTTGAGAAAGAACGTGAAGAGGATGCAAAACAGTTAAAGGCGGTGCAGACCGAGATCAAAAAGATCGAGTACGGCTGCGAAATCCCCTCGGAGGAAGAATTGCAGCTCACCAGGCGGCAACGGGAGAGGGGCTGGCAGCTTTTGCGCCGTCAGTGGCTTGATGGCGAGGATGTAACCGAGGAAAGTCAAGCCTTCGATGAAACACAAGTATTGCCGATGGCTTACGAAGGACTGGTCAAAAAAGCGGATCTGCTCGCTGATCGGTTGCGCAATGAAGCAGATCGAGTCGCCAATGCCGCGACTTTTCACTCCAGGATGGAAACTCTGCAGGAATCACTGATTGACTATGAGAAAGTAAAAGAAGAACTCGATCAAGGCGAGCAGGCACTGGAAGGGGCCTGGAGTGCACTGTGGGATCCCACCGGTATAACCCCTGTGACGCCAAAGGAAATGAGCGGCTGGCTGAGCGCCATCGAAAAGCTTCGCTTCAGGGTGAACGAACTGTCGAAAAAAGAAAAAGAAATTGTCAGTGAGGAAGCGCGGCGCTCCCAGCTCCGGGACAATCTTCTTGACGCCCTTACTCCATTTGGTGTGGAAGCGGAGGTGGAACACGCGCTGGGGCCGGTGCTCATCCTCGCCGAAACAGTGCTCGAAAAGCTGGACCGGCAAAGAGCTGAGCTCATCCAGATTGGTGATCGGCAGAAAAAGGCGCGGGAAGAGTTTCACCGGGCGGAGGAAACCTTGGCTGATGCCCGGGAGTCGCTGGCCATGTGGAGAGATCAGTGGGCCAAGGCGCTCTCCGGCTTCGGTATTGAGGAAGATATCTCGCCCGTGGAAGCCCAAATCTATCTCGACACCTTGCAAAGTTGCCTGGAAAAAGTGAAAGAGGCAGATGACATGCAAAAGCGCATTGACGGCATTAATCGTGATGCCGATCTGCTCGACAGGGAGGTGAGGGGACTTGTTCGGCAGGTGGAGCCTGAGATCCTTGACCTGCCTCTGGATCAGGCAATTGCACATTTACGGAATAAACTGGCCCAGGCCCGGGATGACAGGATTCGTCTCGATCAACTGGGCGAGGATATCGATGCGTTGCAAAGTGAGACTGCCGCCATCAACAAGAACCTCAGGGATATGAACGAGCACATGTCTGAACTGCTCAGGATTGCCCACTGTGAAAAACCAGAGGAACTCTCCACGGTGATTGAGCGGTTCAGCCACTATCAGCAATGTCATGAAACTATATCCGCCATTGAGGCCAGGCTGGCCAAGATAGGGGGCGGAGCCACCGCGGACGCACTGCTCGAGCAGGCCGCCGGGCTTGACGCCGATGAGCTGCCGGGCCGAATTGACGCGCTGCGGCAGGATATAGAGAAACATCTGAATCCTGCAATAAATAAGATTTCCCAGGAGATAGGGGAGACGACCAGTCAGCTCAAAGGGATGGACGGCAGTGCTAAGGCTGCCGAAACCAGGGAGGAGATGGAAGGGGAACTGACCAGGCTGAGGCGACTGGCGGGGCGCTATTTGAGAATAAAACTGGCCGCCAAAATTCTGCAGCAGGAGATTGATCGTTACCGGGAGAAACACCAGGGACCGGTGATGAAGATAGCGTCCCGGTATTTTGCCGACCTCACCTTGAACTCTTTCACTGGTCTCAAGGCGGACGTGGATGACAGGAACGAGCCCATCCTGGTGGGAATCCGTCCGGATGGGAAATTGATAACAGTAGAAGGAATGAGCGACGGCACCCGTGATCAGCTCTACCTTGCTCTGCGGTTGGCGACCCTTGAGTACCGTCTCGAGTCCAATGAACCGCTGCCGTTCATCGTCGATGATATCCTGGTCAATTTCGACGACCGCCGCTCCAGGGCTGCGCTTGAAGCGCTGGGCGAGCTGGCGGAGAGAAACCAGGTGATCCTCTTCACCCACCACCAGGCAATCGTCGATCAGGCGGAGACGCTCGGCTCAGCCGCCGAGGTGGTGATTCACCGACTGCAGGTCTGATTTTTCATCCGCCGTAAAGCAGCTCGCCCCCCGAGAAACCGAGACCTCCACAGATTGCCAGATTGATGAGGTAGAAGATGAACAGCTTCTTCTGCGGAGCGCCCTTTTTTTTCTGTTGGACGGTGACAAAGAGCATGACGGTCAGCGCCACACCGAGAATCATCTTGATAATGATCCATTTGTTGACATCACCCCCGAACCACTGCTGCCAGTCGAGCAGGCCGGCAATGTAGACGGGAATGACAGCAATCAAGGAGAGCAGGATACAGTGATAGGCCGTGGTGGCATAGTGCTTGTCCGGCCACTTCATATCGGCCAGGGAAATGGCGACGCTGCCGACCACCAGTCCCATAGGCAGGTGGACGACAATGGGGTGTATGGGGTGATGAAAACCGAGCACCCCAAGGAAATTGTATAAGGATTCGATCATGACGATTCTCTTTACTTGAATTTAGCGACCCGACAGCGCGTTCAATACAGCGTAGCAACTAATCACGCGTTACTCTAATCACAATTATCCGGAATGAAAGTGATTCATCTCATTTTTCAGGAGGGCGGAAAAGGCTTATTCCGCCTTTAAATAGGCGTAGAGATCGGCCACATCCTGGGCGGAGATCTTTTCTTCCGGGTATTTCGGCATGATCGGAGACCCCGCATCGCGAATCTTTCTCTCAAATCTCCAGTAACTCATCTCCAGATTGCTGACCACCGGCGCCTTGCCGTCATCTCCGTTGGGACCGTGGCAGGCAAAACAGTTGTGCATAGAATACCAGCGCTTGCCATCCTCAGGATTGCCCATGGGGGCGCTGCAGGCGGCTACCATCAGGGCGGCGAAAAAGAAGACCAGCATAACCGGCAGCCAGCGCAATGTAGATTCAGCCATTCCCCTCACCATCATTCTTCTCCTCGTAAGCGCTGATTTGTTCTCTGTAAAAACGGTCAAAGTCGCTAGGTCATTGATTGACAGCCTAGCTGAAGAGATCTGAATATGCAACGGTTCTTTCAACAGCTCCGGAAAGTTGCACACGCCTCCCGCCAGTTTTTTTCAACCCTCTTATAGACCGCCGACCAGCGGAAATATCCCAGATCGAGCGAGGGGTCCGGCAGCGGCCGTCGCTTTTCGAGAAACAAGGTGAGGGCATCCCTCAGATCACCCACAAACTTGTCCTCGTTATCAAGCGTGGTGTGCGTCAGGTCGATGACTGCGGGAAGGGGCACCAGCTGCAGCATTTCAGCGGCGGTGCGCTCCCTTATTTCACGGCAGCCCGGAAGATCGGTGGCGATGACCCGGCAGCCGCAGGCCAGGGCCTCGAGCACCACCAGCGGCAATCCTTCAAACAGCGAGGGCAGTACGAAAAGCTCACTGTCTTGCAGCACACGGGCAAGCTGCTCCTGGGACAGTGGACCGTGGATCGTTACCCTGTCACCGAGCCTGTCGGCTTCAGTGTGGACCTGCTCAGCTTCCACTCCCTGCCCGCTGCCGACCAGGTGCAGGTGATAGGGACAATGAGCCAGGGATTGAAGAGCCTTAAGCAGCCAGACAACTCCCTTGGCCCGGCTCAATT
>JARFQM010000305.1 GCA_029287755.1 Desulfofustis sp.
TATATTGCCCGACGAGTCGGACAGAGTGACCACCCTGCCGCCCAGTTCGATGATTTTCTCGGTGGTGAACTGGGCGTCGTTGCCCGATCCCGTCACCAGGCAGGTTTTTCCCTCCAGCGACTCACCCCGGGTGGCCAGCATCTCGGCGGCTTAATAGTCGACCCCATAGCCGGTGGCCTCCGGCCTGATCTGGCTGCCGCACCAGTTGAGGCTCTTGCCGGTCAATACCCCGGTGAATTCGTTCTTCAGTTTTTTATACATGCCGAAGAGGTAACCGATCTCTCTGGCCCCTACCCCGATATCGCCGGCCGGAACATCGGTGTTGGGACCGATGTGGCGATAGAGCTCGGACATGAACGACTGGCAGAAGCGCATCACTTCCATGTCCGATTTGCCTTTCGGGTCAAAATCGGAGCCGCCCTTGCCGCCGCCCATTGCCAGGGTGGTAAGCGAGTTTTTAAACACCTGTTCAAAGGCCAGAAACTTGATGATTCCCAGGTTCACCGAGGGGTGAAACCGCAGCCCTCCTTTATAGGGCCCGATGGCGCTGTTCATCTCCACCCGGAACCCCCGATTCACCTGCACCTGACCGTTGTCCGCCATCCAGGGAACCCGAAACATGACCATCCGCTCCGGCTCGGTGATGCGTTCGAGAACCGCCTGCTGACGGTACTCGGGATTGCGGTCCAGCACCGGCTTGACCGACTCGATCACCTCTTCGACGGCCTGGTGGAATTCATACTGTTCAGGATCCCTCGCCTGAATCATTTCGACAATCTGTTCCATTGACTTCTCCTTTTCTGATGAATTACGACTCCTCGGTCGTACAGGTACGGTTTACAAGATCCTCCCGGTAGAGCACGATACCCTTCGATTCCGGTCCTTCGCACTTAATGGTCAAAGAATAGTCCAGTCTCAGGTGCCTGACCCATGTGCCGTCATCGTCGCACGGATAGTCGAGCAGCCAGTCCCAGTCGACCCGATCGCCGTTGCTGCCGCTGGGGCCGTTCTTCTCGTCGACGGTCAGATAGGGAATGCCCAGCGAGGTGATATTCTGAAAGAAATGCGACCCCTGGGAAGGGTCGGCCCTGAGCAGTTTGCTTCTCACTTCAACTATGGCCTGCACAGCACTTATATCGACCCACTGCACCGGAATACCGAGCCAGTGATCGTTGGTGCCCCAGCGGCCTGGGCCGATCAGCAGGTGGTGTCTCCCTTCTGCCTGGATTACACGGTTAAACGCTCCGATCTCACGGGCTATCTTTCTTGTCTCAGCGGGATCGAACGCATCTGGTTTAACGAAAATGATGTCCGTGACCGAAGATATTCTGCCGTGCCCCAGGCTCTGGGTGGAGTAAATGACAGACTGCTCGATTTCGTGATCGCAGATACCCACATCGGCCCGCTCTCCGCCAGTCACCATCGGCCTGATCTGGAGCAGGTAAAAGGTCGACTGGTCAAGCGTTTCCCCGAGTTGCACGGCAAATTCGATCTCCACTTCGCTGCCCATCGCGGTGCGCCCAATGATGAGCAGCTCCGAGAGAATCTCCCCGAGCGGATAGAGGGAATATTTGAGTATCTGGGCAAAGGTCAGGATTTTCACCCCGGGCATGTTCACGTCTCTGATCCGGTGCTCATCGGGGACATAGGTAGAAGCCAGCAGACCCACGGGCAAATCTGCGGCAATGTTCTGCACGTCGTACCTGGTGAGGTTGGCATTGTTGCGGTTCAGGCAGGCTGAGTTCCCCATATCAAGCGCGTAGAGCTGGCGCTGGCAATTCTCGAGAATATCTTCGACCGTCGAGAACTGGATGAGTTTCTGCGGATGCGCCGGTGAAAAACGCAGGTTGCGCTCGCCCTCAACCACGGTTTTACCAACACCCAGGGCAATATGGGCAATGCCCTCGGAGGGCTTCATGTCCTGAACCGGATAGTAGTTGTGCGACTGGGCCACACCGGAGACCGCCGGATACCAGCGTCCCCGGTAGTCTGCCCCCACCACTTCCTGAATGATGACCGCCATCGAGTCATCCCGGCCGCCCGCCCCCACTCCCCGGGAAAATGCCTGGGGACTCTCAAACCAGGTCGAGGCATACACCATCTTCACCGCCGTTTCAAGCTGCCCGAGTCGTTCGTCGAACTCCTCGTGGTTGTTGGTCAGGAAATAAGTGGAATAGAGACCGGCATAGGGTCTGAACTGACCGTCCTCGAGCAAACTCGAGGAACGCACCGAGAGAGGGAAGTCACAGTGGAGCAGAAAAGCTTCGAGATCCTGCCTGAGCCAGGATGGCAGCCGGGCATCAATGAACAGGTCGGCAATGTGCTCATCACTCATTTCCGAGCTGAAAAACAAATTGTTCTGGCTGACGAAGTCATCAAAACCCTGGGCCGAAACGACCACCGACCGGGGGATGTTGACCCGGTGTTGGGAGAGCACCGAGTCGTCGGCCTCAGACCGTTGCAGGCACCCCCACATGAAAGCCAATCCCCTGGCCTTGCCGCCGATGGGCCCCTCACCTATTTTCACAAATTCGTTGATTTCGGCATCGTAGGTATCACGCTTGAAACCGGTGATTACTCCCTGCTGCCGAAGTTTTCTGAGCGCTCTGACCTTGCTGACGATATTCTCGCGCATGGCCTCGACATTGTTGATATCACCTATGAAATCGCGATGCAGGCTGCGGGCCAGCCGAACTTCGGAGCGGGCCATCATCCAGTTGGAAAAGTGGTTGCGCAGGGCGTGATACTGCAGACATTCGTCGGGGACCTGGGCCAGCTCGCGCTCGAACTCGACGATGCTGGAGGCGCTGCAGATAGGAGATCCATCGGGCATTCTGAAGACGAAATCGCCGAAGCCCAGATAGGTGAGAAAAAAGTGGTGTAATTCCCTGTGAATATCGGACGACTGCTTGGCAATGAATACGGCCGGGATTTCCTCGGCCCTTCTCCGGTTCTCTGCCTCCGAGGAGATCATGAGCAGGGGCAGATCGGGGACTTCTTCTCTGATCAGGGACAGAAAGCGTTCGCCTGCCCGTCCCTCAACCCTGCCGTTCTGGGGAAACCTGGCGTCTGAGATAACGGCGAAGACGAATGGTTTGTAGGTTTCATAAAGCTTCAGGGCTTCTTCATAACTGTGGGCCATGAGAATTTTGGGCCGGGCCCTCATCCTCAACAGCCGGTGCCGCTCATTGATGCTCTCGTCGAGAACCGACTGGGTCTGCCTGACCACTTCTCGGTAGATGGCCGGCAGGAAGAGTGAGCGATAATCGGGTGAATCCTCGACGTAGATGATCACCCTGACCATGGCCCTGGCGGTGTCGTTATCAACGTTGGCATGGTCTTCGACGTTTTTGATGATGGCCATCAGCAGGTCGTCTTCACAGCACCATAGATAGACGTCGTCGATTGACTTGCGGTCCAGGTTCGGCGGCAGAGGAAAAAGACTCCGCAAATTATGGGTGAGGAGCACCACCGGCAGGTTGGGGTTGGTCGCTTTGATCTGCCGCCCCAGGTTGAAGGCGTTCATTCCCGCCAGGTAGGGCATGGTAATAACCAGATCGTATTTTTTCGCTTCGATGGCGGCAAACGCCTCCTCACCAGTGGACACCCTGGTCACTCGTGGCGCCTTGCTCAGATTGAGACCGTGATATTCATGGATGAGTCTGGTCGTGATGCTGCCGTCCTCCTCCATGATGTAGGCATCATAAAGGCTCGATACCAATAGGATTTCCTGAACCTTGAAAGGCATCAGTTCATGGAACACCTTAAAATGGGGGTCGAAGGATGTGGGAAAAATTGTAGGGTTCACGACCATTGAAATTCCCTTGAGGCTTTTAAACCGTGCTCGCGGTTGTGCTGATACCTGGCGGCCGGATGCATGTCGACCCGGTTCCGTCACTTTACTCTATAACCGCTGGGCCCAAAAATAAATCTTCATTTCAACCATCCAACCGATTTCTACTGTCCTCCGAATATCGAATAAGCAAGAGGCTTCCACGCGGCCGTCAAAAGAAACAGCAGCAAAAATATACTGCTGAGAAGAGCGGCCCGGCGAATGAAGGGCTTGACCTCGGCGCGACCGCCTTTCATCCGGCTGACCACGCCTGCCAGCGAAGCGCCCAGCCCGGAGAGCACGGCGCCGTGCAGGAACAGGTAGAGCGGCAGCCCTATGGCCAGATACGGGTAGCGCAAAAGGTCAAAGGGGCAGCGGTGATGGGGCAGCGCGTATACGTAGGGGCTTACCTGAACGGTTATGACCGCCAGGGCCAAGAGGTAAAAAGCTATCCAGGCAGCCGCCAGCCCCCCGCTCAGGAGCGCCGTCGTGGTGGTGATCGAAGCGCTGCGCAGCTGGGCCATTGAGCCGACCAGGAGCAGGCCCGTGGTAGCCGCCAGCAGCAGCAGAACCGTGCGGCCGGAAGAATAGTCGAAGAGACTGTAGCCGCCGCTTTCCTGATCGCCGAATATGATTCCGCAACAGCTGGTAATAATTTCCGGCTCCAGATTCATCAGGTAAAGCACAACCAGCAGTGCATCGCCAAGGAGCAAGGGCATAAGGGCCAGCAGCCAGTAACTCTTGATCCTGGTATAGGGGAAATCCTCGCAGCCGATATCGAGCCTATGCAGGATGATCCACAGGCTGCCACCCACTATGGTGGCCAGCTTGAAGCCCAGGGCCGGCAACCCATATACGTTTGCACTCAGGGATCCGGCGGCGCACATGGCCCCTTTGAGCACGGTGGCAAAATAATCGGCGGCATAGACGAACAGCACAGCGGAAATTATCTGTACCACCAGAGCGAATTGCACCAGGGCGGCCGTCAGCCAGACCTTTTCTTCGAGCCTGATCTGGCGTTCCGAATCCGAGCCCAGATCCCAATACCTGAGCAGCCGCAGCGCAGTGGCTGCTCCGATGATCCCAAAAACGATGGTTACCGCCGAGCAGGTGATGAGTGCGATCGACCAGGATTCCAGAATCATTTCGGTTCAGGAGGCAGCTCGGAGCTGGCCGTCCCGCAGGTAGAGGCAGCGGTCAACAACCGGACTTGCTGAGACGAGAGGGTCGTGGGACGCAATTATTATCGTTTTCCCCAGCCTCTTGAGATCTGCCATGATGGCCAAGAAGTCCTCACTCAACCTGGTGTCGAGGTGGGCTGTAGGCTCATCGGCGATTATGACGGCGGGATCGTTGATCAGCGCCCTGGCCACGGCCGCGCGCTGAAGTTCACCGCCGGAAACTTCCGCGGCCGGAAAATCTCTGCGGTGATCTATCTCCAGCCGGTGCAGAAGCTCCCGACCCCGTTTCTTCCTGTCTGCCGGTCTGATCCCAAGTGGCAGAAGCGGCAGGGTGACGTTTTCCAGTACGCTGAGTTCGGGAATAAGCCGAAAACGCTGAAAAATAAACCCGATGTGCTGGCGCCGGTAAAGAGTGAGAAAGCGATCCGGCAGCCGGGCCATCTTCTTTCCGCCTATCACGGCGCTGCCGCAGGTTGGCCCGATAATGCCGCCCAGGATGGCGAGCAGGGTCGACTTGCCGGAACCCGACGGTCCGTGGATGCAGACCGTCTCCCCGGCATCGATACTCAGATCGATCCCGCGCAGGGCATAAACCTGGTGGTGGGCGCCGCGGTTGTAATACTTTTCCACCCTGTGCAGTTCAATCCTCATCTCAGATCACCGAATCGGGGCGGATGGTCGTGCTCTGCCAGGCTGGTATCACCGTAGCGGCCAGGTAGGGCAGAACGCTAAGAGAAAAAATGAGCAGCAGATCCGCAAAGCTGAACAC
>JARFQM010000306.1 GCA_029287755.1 Desulfofustis sp.
GGCACCCTATGGCCCTTCTACCATCTTTTATAAAGGCTACAAATCGCATGATATTCCCCCATGAGATGTTTTTCAGTAAAACTATTCCAATTTGAAATTGGTGTCAACCGCTTCATTGGCTTGCAGGATGTCATAAATTAAAAAACGTTGAAGAAAATTTTAATAATTAAACAATATCAGTAATTTGATACTCAATACCTCAAGACTTAAAAGTCCCTTTATCCATCCCTGGCTATTGCAACCAATCGATCAATTGGTTATGGTGGGCTCTGGTGCTGGTTGATAATACGAAACGGTCCGTGATCCCATGAATACCTTGAAATTGGTAGAGCAACTTAACGAAATGATTTCGGAAGGAAGATTTCCTGAAAATTCCAAGCTGCCGCCGGAAAGAGAGCTTTCCAGAAATCTGCAGGTAACCCGGTCCAGTCTGAGAAAAGCGCTGGCTCTGCTTGAAGCGGATGGAAAAATCTGGAGGCATGTTGGCAGAGGAACGTTCGTCGGACAACCGTCCGCGGAAGAGTCCCTGCAGCTTTCTTTTTTTACCAAGACAACCAATCCCATGGAAGTTATGGAAATGCGTCTGGTTGTCGAACCCCGGCTGGCTGGATTCGCCGCCATGCGTGCCACTCCGGCAATGATTGCCAAGCTCTACCGCTGCGTGGAAAAAAGCAGGTCGCCCAGGGACACTCATTCCTATGAATTGTGGGACGCGACACTGCACCGGACCATAGCAGAGGCAGCCCAGAATAACCTGCTGTTGTCAGTACTCAATATTGTCAATGCCATGCGCCAGGACAGGCTGTGGGGGCAATTAAAAGAGCTGGCCGTAACTCCCGACAAGATGCAAACTTACACAGACCAGCATCTGCGCTGCATTGAAGCGATAGAGTCCAGAAATGCCACGGCTGCGGAACAGCTCATGAACGAGCATCTGGAGTCAGTGAAAAATGATCTGCTGGCAGTCAGCGGCAATAAACCGCTGTAGCTCGAGTGAGCATAACTTTCGATAGTGGTAATTGTCACTCTGTCAGCAGTAAAAAGTGTGCTCTTCCTCAATACTCGTATGGCTGCCCACAAATATGTCCTTTCATAACTCCAGCCTGACGATCCCCGCCGCCTCGAACAGGGATATCCCCTCCGGACTGCAGAGAAAATCGAGCAAGGATCGAGCTTCATCTTTATAAGTACTGGTGCTCATCTGCACTGCGGAGTAAGAGGTGTAGTTCTGGATTTCTGGCGGCAGAGGACCAACATAGACCAGCCCGTTGCCTTGTTCCAGCATGATCTCGGTAATGGGGCCAAAACCGATCTCTCGGCCAGTGCCTTTTAAGACGTGCTGCATGACCTCTGCTCCGGTAGCGTAGCGGGTGGTTTTGGGTTCCACTCGTTCCCAGACTCCCATGTCCTTGAAGAGGTTTTCGATATATATACCGGTAGAGGCCAGATTGAAGACGATCGATTCTGCTTCGAGCACCGCCTCCTCAATGTCCATTGCGGAAGAGATAACGGGTATCGGGGCCCCCGGGCGGACTGCTACACCCGATCCTACTCGACCGATGTCTGAGTCGCCACCTTCCACTTTGCCGGCCTCGCGCAACTCTGCAATCAGGGCGTGCGGGGCTATGACGACATCAAACCTATCGCCCGCGAAGAGGCGCTTGCGTATGTGCGGGGCGGTGTTGAAGGTAATATCGACCGTGCAGCCTGAGAGTTTCTCAAATGTTGCTGCAGCTGAGTTCAGACCAGGTTCGATAGCTCCGCCGCTGAGGATGGCGATCTCGGTGGACACGGATGGGGCGGTGAGTCCCAGGAAGATACTTGGCAAACCAATGTTGATCATATACATGTATCCCTCCAATGAAAGATTTCGAGCACGCTGCCCCAGCGAGCCCCCCCCGGTCGGGGCTGAGGTCGCTGCACAGGGATGCAGCGACATAATGCAAGAGCTGAAACGTGACCGTGAGTCGAGAGTAAAATGATGTCTTTTCGAACAAATACTCTGATCTCGGGGAGACATCAGTTCTCCGGTCCGGTTAGCTACGGGGGTGCGGATTCCTTTCTATAGTAAGACATGACTGCTGTCTTGGAAATCCTTGGGCTCCGCAACTGGAGTGGGTGCGCGATAATCTGGACGCGTACCCGGGGCAAACAGGGCGGATCTGATCGGTGGAAATCCCGTCATATTACCTCACACCGAGTTGTCTATTATCCCAACAGCACAAGATTGAGACGGCTGAATCACATTTAAACCGCACGATATGTTCATGCGGTTCTTTCATAGAGGCTATACGCCCGGATTTATTTGCTATCCAGACCTCGTCTCAAGTCTGCCAGGCTTTGCCCACAGTGGATAAACAGCGGCTGAAAGACACCAAATCGAGCGGAGGTGGTGGGTCATCGTTTTTTTTGCTTTCATTGTATATCATATATGATATATTTTGCTCCTACATGACACCTTGTTCAGCCAGGATCGACGATGGAATTCACAACCAAATCAGAAGCTGTGCGCCGCGCACTTCGCAAGAGGATCATCGGCAGGAAGCTCAAGCCGGGGCAAAAAATTGTCATATCGGAAATAGCCAGGGAATTCGGCGTCAGCGGGATACCTGTCCGAGAGGCGATCAAGAAGCTGGAGAGTGAAGGGCTTGTCAAATTCACCCCGCACGTCGGCGCCGTTGTCAATGCCGTTGCCCGTGAAGAATTTCTCGAGATCTACCTGATGCGAATCGAACTCGAAGCCCTGGCCACGAAGCTTTCAGCGCCTCATATGAAAGAATCGGATATTTCCGAACTCAAAGATTTGGTCAAGCAGGCGGAGCATGCCATCGAGCAGGGCGAAACCGGAATCCTGGGAGCGTTGAACAAATCGTTTCACCTAAAGATTTACAAGACCGCTCCGTATCCATTCCTGTACAAGACAATCGTTGATCTGTGGGAACGTTTTGAATTGATGCAATGCGTATTTGCCTATGTGCCTGAACGGGCGGTGCCATCGTGGGATGAGCACAAAATCATAGTAGAGGCTCTGGAGGAAAGGGATGCCGAAAGAGCGGGGAAACTGGTCAGGCAGCAAAAGACCAGGACAAAACGGGCCCTGGAAAAGATACTGAAGAAAGCGGGTGCAGATTCGAGTAAAGCCAGCGAACGGCAAGCTTCCGGTAAAAGCTGAGCGAGAGGGAAAAAAACAAGAAAATGCATAAACGTTTTGCGGGACAGCTCGACCGAGCCCTGCGTTGGCCAAGGTGCCCGACCCGGTTCCGAGCTTTTGTGGCAACACCGCTGATTCCCCACCGTCCAGATTCGGTGCATGCCAGGTGATTTCCTAGCCGGCGGCCAGCCACCATAATTCATCAATGCAGCGGGCCGGCAACGTGCCTGGTGTGGGGGGAGGCGCTGTTTCTTCCTATGATTTCCCAGGCAAAGCATTTCAACCAAAAGGAGGAGGAAACGAGCACGACCGCACGATCGGAAACGCTGATGAAGCGAGACCATCAGCATACTCACACTGCAAACACCACTAATTGGAGGTATAACCAATGAGCGCTAAAGATCCCCTGTTCACCCGGAGAACATTTCTTAAAGGTACTGCAGCATCAATCGCCCTGGGCTCGGTATCGACATTCCCTTTTGAAAATCTGTTCGCCGCAGATTTTCCGGAACGCACCATCGATATAGTCGTTCCCACAGGTGCGGGAGGTGGTGCTGACCGCAACCTGAGGGCATTTATCAGTGTATGGAAAAAATATTTGCAGACCGAATTCGAACCCGGATTCTTCAAGGGGGCTGGCGGCCAGGTTGGCTACGAAACGTACCTCGGCAAAAGAGAACCGGACTGCTACAACCTGCTTTATGGCAATATGGGGCCGGAAACCATCATGTACGTCCTGCAGAATCCCAACTACCAGTTCCCCGGGGACTATGTCTATTTCAACCGCTGTGACGTCGATCCGAGCGTGATATGGGTCAGGAAAGACAGCCCCTTCCAAACCATCGAGGAGCTTGTCGAAGAAGGCAAGAAGCGGTCGATCACACTGTCATGCAGCCGCTTGCCCCACCCCGCCTCCATAGGGTCTCTTTCCCTGGCGGATGCGACAGGTGCGAAGTTCAACCTGATTCCTTACGGCGGTGGCAATCCAACCGTCGTAGCCTGCCTCACCGGGGAGGTCGATGCCAGCGCATTGCCGATGGCCAATCCGATTTCCACCAAAGGTCAGGCGCGTGTCCTCGGCGTATTCGCTCCGAGTAACCCGATACCGGATCGTACCGACAATGCCCCGGCGATCAACGACGTGTTTGGAACAGACATACCCGATCTGCCGTCGGCACGGGCCTTCGCGCTGCATACGGAAGCCATAGAGAAGTACCCGGAAAGGTACGAGCTCTTGAAGAGCACCATGCGCAAAGTTTTCGATGACCCCGATTACAAGGTGGCCATCGAGAAAACCGGCCGGCCGTGGGAGTTCATTTCCTTTGCCGATGAAGCAGAGTGCATGGAGTATGCCGCCAACATGATGGAATTGGCGAAGAAGTACGAATCACTCTTAACTGCCTAAAACAAGGCCCAGGCACACTTCGCTAAGACCACTGCACCACGGTCCTTGGCGGCCTTAGCTGAGGTGAGACAGGACCGGGCCAGGTCCTGCCTCACCTTCTTGCCATCTTTTAATGGCCTGTATGGAAAACGGCAGGGAGTCTGCTGCAAATCCGGAGATCCCTCTGCAGAAAAAGGCACGTATCATGGAAAAGGATACTGAAGCGCACCCCGAGCGGCCCAGCCGAAGAGGCGATGAGCTTGTTATACCGACCCTGGCGCTGCTGTTCGCCATTTACTACCTCTATACCATTAAGGACCTCGCCTGGGAGGCCAAGATCAACGGACTGCTGATTGGCTCCGTCTTGATCCTGCTGGTCCTCATCTTCATAATCAAAATTGGCATCGAAGTAAGCCGCCAGCAATCAAGTTTGAGGTTCGGTGATTTGTTTGCCTGGGGGCGAGCCCAGGCAGGCAGAATAGGATTGTTCGGTCTTGCAGTTCTCTACGTTATGGTAATTCCGTACGCCGGCTACACACTCACGACCTGCGTTTTTTTATTTCTGGCGATGTTCGTGCTGGGTGTACGCTCGCCGGTAAAGCTCATCGGGGTCTCACTGGCACTGTCCCTGACCGGCTACTACCTCTTCATCGCACTGCTGGAAACGAGATTTCCGCCGGGACCAATAGAAAAACTATTTGGACTGCTCTTCTGAGATGGAATTTACATTTGAGTTTTTATCATCACTCTTTATGGCATCGCTGAGCCAGTGGTACGTGATCGTCCCCGCCATCGTCATTGGGC
>JARFQM010000006.1 GCA_029287755.1 Desulfofustis sp.
GGGCAGCATCTCGGGGCCAAATATTTCCTTTGTCCATCCGCCTACAAAGCCGACAAATGCAACAACCATAATCAAAGGGCCCGGGGTTGTTTCACCCAACGCAAGACCATCAATCATCTGTGTGCCGCTCAACCATAAATAATTTTCCACACCACCCTGATAGACATAGGGCAAGACCGCATAAGCACCACCGAAAGTCACAAGAGCCGCTTTGGTAAAGAACCAGCCCATTTGAGTCAGTGTGCCTTCCCAGCCGTAAGTCATAAACAGCACAACCATCACGAGGCCCCAGATGGAAAGACCTGCAAAGGCAAACGAAATCAATCTAAGCCAGTTGAATTTGGCGTGTTCGGGGACAGGTGTATCATCATCAATCAGCGCAGGTCCAAAAGATTTACCTGACTCTGAATGATGACCACCAGCCCTGAAATGTTCTGGCGAAATATGTGAGCCCGCGTAACCAATTATTCCCGCCATCAGCACGATATAGGGAAATGGAACATTGAAGGCAAAAATCGCCAGGAAAGCCAGCACCGCCATGGCTCGAAGCACATTATTTTTTAAAGCCCTCGAGCCGATCCGATAGGCTGCAAAAACAACGATTGCCGTTACGGCCGGCTTAATCCCGTACAAGATACCCTCTACTGCCGGGACATTGCCAAAGGCCAGATAGATCCATGTCAGTGCAATCAGGATAAATAACGATGGCAAAACAAACAGAACACCAGCAGCAATCCCACCCCATGCGCCATGCATCAACCAGCCGATATAGGTTGCCAGTTGCTGGGCTTCCGGCCCCGGCAGAACCATTGTGTAATTCAGAGCATGCAGGAAGCGATGCTCAGATACCCATCTTCGCTTCTCGACCAGTTCCTGGTGCATCATACTAATCTGGCCTGCCGGCCCACCAAAACTGATAAACCCCAGTTTCAGCCAGTATAGAAAAGCCTCCATGAATGGAACCGGCTCAGGCCGCTCGGCCATTTGTTCCGAAAAACTTGCCATCAAATCCTTATCCTGTGGTCTGTTTTATTGCGTTTGCAAATCAAAAGGGCCGAAGCGATCAAAAGTAAATCACTCCGACCCACTGCATTCCCGGATACATGTCACGAGAATATATAAAATGCTATTAATACCGCAATTTGATGCGCTATCTCTAACAAAAAGCATTAAATTCCGTATTAATGCGTAGCCCGGATGTTCCATATATGGTCATAGCCGATTTCGCAGGTATGACGTAAATTCTATTCTGTATTTCCATGTTCATCGACTATAAGACAGCATAAAGTTAATGTACACGGCACCGGGTGCAGTTATCTATCTCTTATGTGGGACAGCCTTGACTTCACCCCTTTTAATACGATTTATTAATTATCTTCAAGGCTAAAGCCAAAGGCTTTGTCATGAACGTAAACCAGCTTGCAGTCTTCGATGTATTTGGCATCGTGGATACGGCCTGCCTTTATATACCCTGTATCGCCTTTATTCAGGTATATTTCCTCGCCATCAGAAACAAGGCCGTCGGGTGATTTCGTGTAGAACTGGATCGACATTTTACCTTCAACAACAACGGTCATATCGTCACCAGGATGTGAGTGCGGTGGTTCTTCTGAACCGGCCTGCCACCGCTCCAGCATGACTTCGGCACCATCCGGGTTGGTTGGATAGGTCGTTCTGACGGTAAAACCTTGCGGCGTGTCAGGAACGGATACATGATTTCTCCAGATTGCGCTGGTGTCTGCTGTTACTTCTTTATCATTACTGCTCATATTTATCTCTCGAACATAAGTTACCGGTTACGTATACATTAACCGGATCCGGGAACAATAAACCCTCATATTTGAAGTCATTATTCTCTGAGCCGATTATTTAATCGTCCAGCCTGAAACCTATCTTGATCGTTACCTGCCAGTGCCTGATTGCACCATCATCGATATAACCGCGTGTAGCAACAACTTCGAACCAGTCCATATGTTTTACTGTTTTTCCCGCTTTTTCGATCGCATTCTTAATGGCCTGGTCTGTTCCAACGTCAGAACTGCCCGTTAATTCTATGTGTTTGTAAATATGGTCACTCATGTCATCCTCCTGTATTGTGGTTGATTAAAGCGGTGGCAGTGACTGGAACTTGATCACGCCTGCCCCCCCTTTATTGCTTTAACTGTTTTCAGCCCCGGGCGTGTCAACAACCATCGGGTTAGCGGGGTCGGCAGCCCACTCCTGCAGTGAGGCGGTGTAAACCGCGACATTGGTGAAGCCGAGTCGAGTCATAACGAAAGCGCTGGAAGACGCCATGATCCCGCCACCACAGTAAGTGATGGTGCGCACATTGCGGTCGCCGCCGATCAAGTCTGCCAGTTCCTCGTCCGGCCGGTAGCGGCCCGATTCATCGAACAGATTGAGTGCGTTGGCGTTCGATGCCCCGGGGATATGACCGGGTCGCTGGTACAGGGTTTTTTCACCCCGGTAATACTCCTCAGGCATTGTATCGATAATACTAACGGC
>JARFQM010000128.1 GCA_029287755.1 Desulfofustis sp.
CGCCGCACTGCTCGCCGCCCGAGGCGCCATCCGCAGCGGCTGCGGACTGGTGACGATCTGTACACCGTCAGGCCTCAACACCATTTACGAATCAGCACTTGCAGAAGCAATGACCATGGTCGTTGAAAGTGATGATTATCTGTCCATTGACGACCGGGATCTGATAATTGAAAACCTGGCTGAAAAAAACTGCGTGGTCATCGGCCCAGGTATCGGCCAGGAAAACAAAACCGTTGAACTCGTCCTCGACTTGTATCACCACCTGGCCACGCCCATGGTGATCGATGCCGACGCTCTCAATAGCATTGCGCGGCGCAAAAAATATCTCTCAGTTCCTCCGGGGCCCAGAATCTTCACCCCTCATCCCGGTGAAATGGCCCGTCTTCTCAATTCCACCACCGCTGAAGTTCAAAGGGACAGGCTGGCCGCGTTGCGCACCTGTGTTAAGCAATTCAAGACACCCGGCTCGGAATTGATTATAGTATTAAAAGGCAGCGCTACCCTGACCACCGACGGAAATATTGTCTGGCTCAACCGGTCCGGCAATCCCTCCATGGCAGCCGGAGGGATGGGCGACGTGCTCAGCGGTTTGATCGGTTCTCTGATATGTCAGGGAATGTCTCCTCTCGACGCTGCCCGTTATGGTGTATATTTGCACGGATGCAGTGGCGACAGGCTGCAGAAGCAGGCTGGCGTTGGATTCAGTGCTTCGGAGTTGGCCGATGAACTGTCTCCGCTACTCGCAGACGTAAGGGATGGCAGAAGATGAAAACCGCCCGTGACATAATGACCCAGGAAGTTATCACCGTCCAGCCCGACACCCCGATTCGCGAACTGGCCCAAATTTTCCTTGCCCGCAGCATCAGCGGGGTTCCAGTGGTGGACCTGGACGGTAAAGTTCTCGGCATTGCGACCGAAAGCGATCTCATATTTCACAGCAAGCGGCTCAAGGTTCCCACGGTTCTGACCATTCTCGATTCCTTCATATTTCTGGACTCCCCGGAGAAAATGGAGAAAGAATTGCGGAAAATCGCCGCCGCTTCAGTCAGCGATGTCTACTCCTCCCCTCCTCTCACCATCAATCCCGACACCCCCCTTGACGAGATTGCCTCACTGATGACTGAAAAACAGGTACACACACTGCCGGTGCTCGATGAAACGGGAAAGATGATCGGTATTGTCGGCAAAAAGGATATAATCAGGACTATCCTGTAATTCCATGCCGCATTGCCTGGTGGGAAGTTCCGACCACGTGCCAGCCACCGGTAGAGATGCTGCCACGGTTAAACGTGCCTGGCGTCTGATTTGTCTCGCACTGCAGTGAACAGCCCCACTGGGATAATTTAGAGTTCCTTCGTCTTACCAGTCGATAGGCTCCATCGAGTTCTTTTTCAAATAGTCGTTGCATTTGACGAACACTCCAGAGCCCAGAAATCCCCTGTGGGCAGACAGCGGTGAAGGATGACTGGTTTTCAGCACCAAATGTTTGTTCAAGTCGATCAGCACGGCCTTTTTCTGGGCAAAAGACCCCCACAGCATGAACACCACATGCTCCCGGCGCAGGGAAATCGTTTCGATGATATTGTCAGTGAGTTCATGCCAGCCAAGATGGGCATGAGAGTTGGACTGTCTGGCAATAACTGTCAAGGAAGCATTGAGCAACAGTACGCCCTGTTTCGCCCACCTGGTGAGATCGGTGCTCACCTTTCGTCGTATACCACCGTGCAGGCTGTTATCTATTTCCTGAAATATATTCTTGAGTGAAGGCGGGGGCGGGATCCCCTCTTTCACGGAAAAACACAATCCGTGTGCTTCCGGGCCAAGTTGCGGGTGCTCATTTATATAGGGGTCCTGGCCGATGATAACCACCTTGACCTGAGTGAACGGGGTAATGCGCATGGCATCAAAAACCCGCTCCCTCGGGGGGTACACCTTCCGTCCTTTGGACGCTGCTCCATATGCCCGGATAATCAGTTCCTTGTGAACCCCCCGACTGAGCAGCTCAACCTCTTCTTCCCATAACATTGGTTCACCTTGCGGCCCGCTCGGCTATCATGAGCATCCTGTCACTCCTTCTCCTCCTGACCGTGTGCATAGGTCATCAGCAATTCTACACAGTCCTGCTCATCGACGATACGATCGATGGCGCTCTTGCGCAGAATATTCTCACCCAGCTCTTTGCAGAGACAGCTCGCTGCATTGAGAACTACCACATAGCCCTGATTCCTCCTCACTTCCTGCATACCCTTGTCGCCATCGAGCTGATGGCCGGACACCACCAAGGCGAACATACGGTTTTTCAGAATAGAGGAGATGGATTCAAACATCAGGTCCAAGGCCCCGCGGCCGGAAACCGGGGGGCTTTTTCTGATCGTATAGTTGGTGCTGTGCGAGACCATGCTGAAATTCTCCTGACTCGACCCGATATAACAATTCCCCCCCTCAATATTCATTCCCTCTTCGAGGCGGATGACCTTGACCGCGCTGACCGCATTCAAATACCTGGTCAATGATTCGACGAATTCAGCCGATTCCTGCATCACCACGATCAGTGTGGTGGTGCAGTGTTCAGGCAACCGGGGAATGATGTTGAGCAGATTGCCCGCTCCTCCGCGCCCGGCTCCGATAACACCGATCGAAGAGACCCGGCGATATTTAGTTATGACAATGGCCTCCAGCAAATCCCCGCAGTGGCTGCAGCGCGGTTCCTCGGCCTTTGAATTCGGTTGCGGTTCAATGACATTGCGGGTACCGCACTCCTCACAAAATACGATACGTTTCTGCAGCTTTCCGTTTTCATGGGCAGAAGTGTCGGTTTTAAAAGGTTTGGAAGGGTTTTTCGACTGGACTCTCGCAGCACAGAGTATTCGATACAGCAGCTCTTTTCTGAGCCGCTCAGCCCCTTTCTTGGGGTGAAGAGAGTCTTTACCCAGGAAATCAACTGCACCGTTTTTTAGCGTGTCGAAACAGCGTGCCGAGCCTTCTCGTGAAAGACTCGAAACCATAATGACAGGCGTGGCATTCTGCTCCCTGATCTTGTACAGCGTTTCCATCCCGTCCATCACCGGCATTTCCATATCGAGAAGAATGACATCAGGGTGTAATTTTTCTATTATATCAATTGCTTCACTACCGTTAGAAGCCTCCCCTACAATCGAAAGCACACTGGTATCGGCCAGCATTTCGGTAATAAATCTCCTGAACAGTTCGGAGTCGTCAACCAGCAGCAGACGAATGCTTTTATTGACGGAATAGTTGAGGGTATTCGCTTCCATCTCGCGTTTGTATAATCATGATCCGGTTCAGCGGATCCGCATCTTTATGAGGTATAAAGACGATTCTGAATGATGTAGTCTGCTACTCCAGGAGGTACCAACTCACTCCACTCCTTATGGCTGCCTATCCTGGATCTGATGTCTGTTGAAGACACATCAGCAATGTCACCGGCCAGAAACAATACTTCGTTTCCTGACTGATCGCCGATCCAGCGAGCCTCGTTTCCTTTGTCGGGGCTGAATCCGTTTCGGGCGAGCAATTGATGTATCTGTTTTAAGGAGAAACCGGGCCTGACTGCAACAATAAAATTGGTCGCACCAAGTAAATCATGCCATCGGTACCAGGTTTCTATTTCGGAAAGCGCATCAAAACCGATGATAAAATGGTAGCAAACTTCTGAACTGGCGTCATTTTTTAGTTGCTGAATGGTATCGAAGGTGTAGGAAATGCGGGCCCGGGAGATCTCGATCTCGGAAAGCTCGAAGCGCTGATTATAAGCAAGCGCCAGTTTCAGCATCTCCAGCCGATGACCTACTTCGCAGACCAGCGCATCATTTTTATGCGGCGGATTGGCTGCCGGAATAAAAATTATCTTGTCTAAGCCGTATTTTTCTAAAACCTTTTCGCCCAGTTGAAGATGCCCGTTGTGGACCGGATCGAAGGTCCCTCCCAGCAGACCGATTCTTTGCATCAATCTCGTACCTGACCGGTTCCGTAAACAATAAATTTTCTGGTTGTCAACTCTTCCAGACCCATCGGTCCATAGGAGTGAAGCTTGGTTGTGCTGATTCCTATTTCCGTTCCAAGACCGAGTTCGCCGCCGTCATTAAACCGGGTAGAGGCGTTGACCATCACCGCAGAAGCGTCGACCGTTGAGAGAAAATCCTGGGCCGTCGTGTAATTTTCCGTAATGATCGTTTCGGTATGTTTGGAGCCATATCGGGAAATATACGCTTTTGCCTCGGCGGCCGAGCCGACCACTTTAACGCAGAGTTTAAGGGCCAGCCATTCCGTTCCCCAGTCATCATCCTCAGCAGGTTTGGCAGCGGGACAGAGGGCTCTGGTTTCAGGGCAGGCGACCATGGTAACTCCAGATTTTTCAAACTCATCCGCCAGTTGCGGCAGCAATGCGGCCGCCACCTCTCGATGAACGAGCAGCCCCTCAAGGGCATTGCAGACACCGGGACGCTGGGTTTTACTGTTCATGATTATAGGAGTCGCCTTGTGCAGGTCTGCCTCGGCGTCGACGTAAATATGACACACTCCTTTATAGTGCTTGAGCACAGGAATTCTCGAGTTCTGGGAGACAAAGCGGATCAGTCCCTCGCCGCCACGGGGAATGATCAGGTCTATACTATCTTCTTGCTGCAGCAGAATTTCGATCGCCCGGCGATTGGTGGTATCAATCACCTGGACGCCATCCGGGTTGATGCCGTTTTTTTCCAGGGCCTTACGCAGAATGGCGGCAAGCGCAATATTTGAGTAAATAGCCTCCGAACCGCCCCTGAGCACGACACCGTTTCCGGCTTTGAGGCAGAGCACCGCTGCATCGATGGTCACGTTCGGCCTCGATTCATAAATCATTGCCACCACGCCGAGAGGGATTCTCATTCTACCGACGGATATGCCGCTGGGGCGGCGGGATATATCCGAAATCCGGCCAACAGGGTCGGGCAAGGCAATCACCTCTTCCACCCCCCCAACCATGCTTTCAAAGACCTTGTCGGAAAGTTCCAGTCGGTCAAGCATCGCCGCCGATAATCTCTGCTCGCGGCCGGCGCTCAGATCCTTTTGGTTTTCCCGCTGGATCTGCATTTTTTCAGATTTGAGCAATCCGGCCACATCAGCAAGCACCCGGTCCTTTGCCGCCGTTGACATGATCGCCAGATCATGGGAGGCGTCCTGTGCCTTGCGGGCCATCTCCGTTATCTTCTGCTCGATCGCCATGGGGTCCCCTCGTGGTTATTTATCGGGACTATCACATCAATACGATGTTGTCCCGGTGCATTACCTCTTCACTGTCGCAATAGCCAAGAATTGTTTCAATCTCACGGGAATGATACCCCTGAATTTTTCTAATATCAATGGAGCTGTAATTGATCAGCCCGACGGCGATAGCCCGACCATCGAAACCGGCGCAGTGCACCGCATCGCCGACTCCAAACTCGCCTTCAACCCTCTTTATGCCAGAGGGCAGCAGGCTTCTGTTGTGCTGCACCAGCGCCTTGCAGGCGCCTTCATCAAGAATCAGCTTGCCCTTGGGTTTGAGGACCGACGCAATCCAGCGTTTTCGGCCACTGATCTTCTCCTTATGCGGCAGAAAGAAGGTGCCGACCATCTCTCCGCTGAACAATTTTCTTAAAATCTCCGGCTCTTTCCCCGGACCGATGAAGGAGCTGCCCCCCCCGGCAGAGACGATTTTTGCCGCTCTGAGCTTTGACTCCATACCGCCTGTTCCGAGTTTACTTTTGCTGTGCGAGGCCATGGCTTCAACCTCAGGGGTGATCTCGTCCACTGTATAAATTGGTCGCGCCTGCGGATCGGAGGCTGGGTTGCCGGTATATAAGCCCACCACATCTGTCAAGCAAATGAACATATCTGCTTCTATGAGATTGCAGATGTGGGCACCGAGCATATCGTTGTCCCCAAAGCGCAATTCTTCGACGGAAACGGTATCGTTTTCGTTGATGATTGGGATTACGCCGAATTTGAGCAGGGTAAACAGGGTGTTTCTCGCATTTAAGTAGCGCTTTCTTACCGCCAGATCCTTGTGAGTGAGCAGGACCTGGGCAATGGTCTTGGACATTGAACTGAATACCCGGTCGTAGATCTGCATGAGACTCGATTGACCAATGGCGGCCAGTGCCTGTTTTTCTTTAATACCCAGCCCGGCACCGCCATTGTTGAACCTGATTCTGGCTCGGCCGGCGGCCACTGCTCCTGAACTAACCAGGATCACCTCCCGTCCACTGTCCCTTAGGAAGGCTATCTCTCTGGCGATATTTTCAATTACCTGCAGGTCAATCCCTTTGTCGTCGGTCAGCACAGCACTGCCCACCTTGACGACAATTCTGCGTGATTTATCAAACAGGGTCTGGCGCAGGTAAAGACCGTCATGAACTGATAGATCGTCAATCATCGCGGGCCGCTTCGTGGTTTTCTGTTGTCAGTGCTTCTGCACGCTGCTCAATATCCTCCATCATCTCGATGAGTATACTTCGCAAATCTCCAATTCCATCCCCTGACAAGGCGGACACGTGCAGCGCACGAACACCGCTTTTTTCATATTCATCCTTGATTTCTGCCACCATTTCCGGATCGACGAGATCGGTTTTATTAAGAACGACCAGTTTGACCCGAGCGGTCAGCTCATCGTTGTACTTTCTCAACTCCCCTTCCAGAACCTGATGGTTGTATGCATGGTTATCTTCCGATATATCTACTACATGCAGAAGAATGGATGTCCTTTCAATATGTTTCAGGAAGGAATGACCAAGCCCGGCGCCTTTGTGCGCGTCTTCGATGAGACCGGGAATGTCAGCAATTATATAAGGCTTTGAGAATTTTTCTTGCAGTACGCCAAGCTGCGGTTCCAGTGTGGTGAAAGGGTAATCACCTATTTTGGGGTTGGCGGCGGAAAGCATTGCCAGAAGGCTTGATTTCCCAGCATTTGGCAAGCCGACGAGCCCGATATCGGCAATCAGCTTGAGCTCAATCGTCAACCACCGCTCCTCCCCTGCCCTGCCGTCCGTCGCGATACGCGGCGTGCGGTTTGCGCCACTGGCAAAGTGAGTGTTGCCAAGCCCCCCTTTTCCGCCCCGGGCAGCGATAAACTCTTGGCCTTCATCGACCAGGTCAACAAGAGTTTCGCCCGATTCGGCATCCTTGATTACCGAGCCGGTGGGGACGTCGACAATGAGATCACTGCCGTTGGCGCCATGCTTGTCCTTGCCCTGTCCGTGCCCGCCACGGCTTGCCTTGAAGTGAGATCGATATTTGAAGTCGATCAGCGACTGCACTTTTTCGGTGGCCCTGATATAGACGCTGCCTCCCCTTCCACCGTCACCGCCGTTGGGGCCTCCCTTGGGAACATATTTTTCCCTTCGGAAACTCACACAGCCATGTCCGCCGTCCCCGCCTTTTACATAAAATTTGGCTTCGTCAACAAAGGACCTCTCTTTCCCCAGGGGGTGATCACCTAAAAAAAAACTCGGTCATCACCTGCCGCGATGACCGAGTCTGCTTTGCGAAACTGCTGCTGCAACAGTTTCTATAAAATTCAACTAGGCTGCCGGATAGACACTTACCCGTTTTCTGTTCTTGCCGAATTCCTCAAAAGTGACAACGCCATCAACCTTGGCAAACAAGGTGTAATCTCTCCCACAACCGACATTGGTACCCGGGTGGATTTTCGTACCAAGTTGCCTGACAATAATGGATCCGGCGGTGACCGCCTGGCCACCGAACTTTTTGATTCCCCGCCTCTGGCCTATGGAGTCGCGTCCATTTCTGGAGCTACCTCCCGCTTTCTTGTGAGCCATCTTGAACTCCTTTATCTTCTAAGGGTTTGGGTTAATCCCTTAAATTTATTTGCTTATGTCTGCTATTGTCAAGGCGGTATACAATTGCCTGTGGCCTCTGGTCAACCGATACCCCTTTCTTCGCTTTTTCTTGAAAACCTTGATTTTCTTGTGTTTGCCCTGATCGGTAATGGTGGCGACGACTTTGGCACCCTCTACCACTGGCTGTCCTACGGTAACCGCATCACCTTCGGCGACCAGCAGCACCTCATTCAATTCGACACTGTCACCGACATTTCCCTCAAGTTTTTCAACCAGCACACGGTCCCCGGTTGACACCTGGTATTGTTTTCCACCTGTTTTTATAATTGCGTACATAACAAAGCCTCTGAATTGTAGTCCATTTATAGATTAAAGAAATAGCAGGCGACAATACCTCAATCCATACACAAAAGTCAAGTGCTTCCTGGCCTTGGATGCATCATGGGGCAGCGGCATGCACTGCAGCCACCAATGAGCCGGTCGCACCCTACTCTGTCTGAGGGGGCTGGCAGAAGGATATGGCCTCAGACGGCCAGGCGAGCAGTTTCCCGCTCACGGCGAATTTTGCAGGCTCTTTCGAACGCGGCTTTTTTTCCGTGCTTCTTTATGGACACGGAGGTCTTGCCCTGTTTCCCGTGGGGAGTGACCCAGCTGACTTCGTAACGATTCAGTTTTTCGTTCAGCCTGACACCCACGACGCCGGTTCCAGAGTTGCTCACCGTCACCATGTGCTTATTGGTTCTGACTTTGCCCAGTTTTCTCTCGGTCTGGTCCCGCCACGAAATAGCTGAAAGAAGACTCGAATACCTGCCGCCGCATTTTCGATCAGAGAAAAATTTGGAATGGGTCTTACCCTTGAAGCGAACCCGCACATACCAACCGTGCGTACGCTTTGATTCCTGGTCGATGCGAGCTATATCCTTGTGTTTTTCAAGTAACAATTTCTGCTTCTTGTCTTGGTCGATCACGTCTTTTACCTCTTTTATACAAATGGTTACTTCATGTTATAATGGTAACTTTCAATGATCATCAGTCAATGGGTGGGGCCGAAAATCATCTGCCGTCATCTTTTTTCGGATTCACTACCGCTTTGTAGTAATAGTGTACAGCCACAAACTACATAGTTGGTCAGGAGACCGTTGTCAACCTTTTTTCATGCTTCTACATCCACAAAAATAATTCAATTTAAACGTTATTCAAATATACTGCCTCTAACCTCAACCACCCCCAAAAAGCCATGCCTAACACGAACTCCAGTTTCCAAGCCCTTATAGAGACAATACAGCAGTTGAGAAGCGACCCGGGATGCCCCTGGGCCAGAAAACAGACAATCCAGTCTCTGAAGAAGAAACTCGTTGAAGAGTTCGGTGAAATTCTTGACGCGATAGACCACAACGATCCAGAACACCTGGGCTCTGAAGTGGGTGATTTTCTCTCTCTTATCCTGATGATCGGCGAGATCAGCACAGAGGAGGGATTAGTTGCGCCT
>JARFQM010000180.1 GCA_029287755.1 Desulfofustis sp.
GGAATGAATCCTGCATCGATCCGACTCGCAAGAGAAGGCCACGGGCGCCCCTATCTGCCTCAAACAGGTACACATCCCTCTCCGCAGTTCAGCCTTTCCTATACCGAAGGCCTGGTTGCTGTCGCCTTGGTTGCAGAGGGCATGGTTGGCCTGGATGTTGAGAACATAAGTGCTCCCATCGATTGTTTAGAAATTGCGGCCGCCTACTTTTCCCCGACCGAGTATCATGAACTCGCACAATTGCCGGGATCTCTGATGAAAAAGCGGTTCTTTGAATTCTGGACCCTGAAGGAAGCCTATTTGAAAGCGCGAGGGCTTGGTTTGAACCTGCCTCTGGAAGAAGTAAGCTTTACTTTCCCCGAAAAGATCTCGGAGCCCATACAACCGGCCTCCACTGCGAGGCAGGACGACAGAAACTGGCAGCTCAGGCTGCTGAACCCCAGTGACCTGCACCAGGCGGCTCTTTGTGTCAGACAAGACACAAGTGCTCCTTTCAAATTGTGTATCACAAAATCAATTCCACTGGTATCTGAATCTGAATTCAAGCTAGCTAAAATCTGAAATCTAAAGGGTGTCAGCGGCCCCCGCTTGCATTAGGGCCAGAAGTTTTCTTCGTCAACAACCGGCTGCCAGACAAGTTGCCGTCAAACGGGCGAGTCTGTCGAGAAATAGGTTCTCTCAGTGCCTGAACGTCTCTATGCCGAGTTCCTGCAGCTGAGCGGTAAGCGCCCCGGCTGTGCTGAAGTGATGAACGGTCATGCCCATTGACCTGGCGGCCTGGACATGCTCCTCGGCATCGTCTATAAACAGGGCCTCCGATGGCTCGATCCCGAGTCGCTCGAGAGCAATGCGAAAAATCTTCCGATCCGGTTTGGCCACCCCGACCTCTCCTGAACTGACCACCGTGTCGAACAGCCCCAGGATCTGCCACTCAGCGAGCCACTCTTCAAGGCCCGGGGGATGATTGGAGACGATGCCAAGCCGGCAGCGCCCCGTCAGGGTTGTGATCAAATCGACGACCTCCTGGTTGATCTTCTCATCAGAGTAATAACGCTGGCGAAAGGCTTCGACCCTGTCCGGCGAATCCAGGTTCAGCTCAGGTCCGATGGCCCGCCAATATTCCTTCATCTGCAGTTCGCCGATCAGCGCCTGCTCCCACAGAGACGAGTCGAACATGATGCGGTTGATCGATCCCTTACGTAATCCCAGATCGCGCTCGTAACTACGAAACAAATGCGAGGGTTTCGGGGCTGAGATTACCCGCCCGAAGTCGAATAGCAGCGCCCTGATCACCGGGATCCGGTCTTCTCTTCAGTCTCGGCAAACAGCGGCCTGGGTTTAGCCACTTTTTTCGGGGGCCCGCTGATGAATTTGGCAACCAGGTGAAAGGCCTCGTCATCGGTAAATTGATCCGGAGGGTGCTTGCAGAAGAACGCCGAGGGGCCCTGCAGCACGCCTGCCTGGCCGCGGTCCAGAGCCAGCCGGGCACAGCGAATCATGTCAATGACCACGCCGGCGGAATTGGGCGAATCCTCGACCGAAAGCCGCAGTTCAAGATCGATCGGAACATCACCGAATATCCTGCCCTCCATCCTGATGAAGCCGATCTTGTTGTCCTTCTGCCAGGGAACATAGTCGCTCGGCCCGATGTGAATATTTCTGTCTCCCAGCCGCGTGGCGGCAACAGCCTGGACGGCCTCAGTCTTGGAAACCTTCTTGGATGACAGCCGGGTCCGGTCGAGCATATTGAGAAAATCGGTGTTGCCGCCGGTATTGAGTTGATAAGTCTGGTCCAATTCAACGCCGCGCTGCCGAAACAGGTCGGTCAACACGCGATGCACGATAGTTGCCCCAACCTGCGATTTGACGTCGTCGCCGATCAGCGGCAGGCCCTTGGCAGTGAAGCGCTGGGCCCAGTCAGGATTGCTGGCGATGAAAACCGGTATACAGTTGACTACCGCAAGTCCAGCAGCGAGCGCACAGTCGACATAAAACTCGGTGGCTTCCTGAGCTCCGACCGGCAGGAAATTGACGAGGATCTCCGCACCGCTCTGGCGCAGAGTGGCGACTACCTGTTCAGGCGTAGTCTCGGGCTCGTCACTCGGAACGAAACAAAAGTTCGGGTCGAGGCCGTCCATATGGGCCGGAATGCCGTCCAGCAGTTTGCCCATCTGGACGATGGTGCCGGTATTCGGCACATCGCGGTGAAATATTTTGGTGCAGTTGGGGGGCTTAAATAGTGCTTCGCCAACATCCCTGCCAACCTTTCGGCGATCGATATCGAAGGCAGCAACAATCTCGACATCGGTGGGCAGATACCCACCCAGGTCCCAGTGCATCAGGCCTTGGGCACTGCCGTCACCATGCTCACGGTAATAATAGATCCCCTGGATCAGTGCACTGGCACAATTGCCCAGACCGACAATGGCTGTTCTGATTGCTGTCATCGATTATCTCCTGGTCAATTAATCGGGCAATTTTACCCGGTGAAAGGCTTCAGCCAGCTCGTAGTCGGACCCCTCAGCCAGGCGGCGGTACCTTTTGCGCAGCCAGCCTTCCAGGTTATCCACCTTGAATTCCCTGACTTGGCTCGCATGGCAGGCAAGAGCCTCGACTTTCTTGGCAAACGTATCACCGATATCGATCCAGTGGTTGACCTCGTCGGCACCGAAAAAAAGCGCCTCCTTAACCTTGTGCGGCTCCAACCCCTCCTCGAGCAGGTCGGGGTACGCCATATGATCACGGGCGTAAGGAAACAGCGCATCTATAACTACCTGGCCGACGATGCGATGGTCGCGGTGCCACACGTAGCGGCGGTAAGGGTCAGAACTTATCACCGTTTCCGGTCGGTAGGTGCGGATGAGACGGACGATCTTCTTTCTGAATTCCGGTGTATCCTCCAGGCCCTGATCCTTCATACCGAGAAACACCACCTCGGCAACACCGAGAACTGCAGCTGCCTTGCGCTGCTCCCGCTGACGGATCTCGATCAGCTCTTCGGGGCTGATACTGCGGTCGCTGGTTCCCTTATCTCCGCTGGTGCAGACCACATACACCACCGATTTACCCTCTGCGGTCCAGGCGGCAATACTCCCGGCAGCGCCGAATTCGGCGTCATCGGGATGGGCGACTATGAGCATGATGTCAGAGGATGAAACCATCGGCTCTCTCTTTAGTAAATTTTACTACGCAATAATGCACCACTATAGACACTGTACACCGAGTCCGCCACCCGGGCCCAGCCATAGGACTGCACGCTCCGCCTAATGACGAGCGGGTCCTGGCGCCTGGCCATCGCCAGCGCGTCAGCCATCGCCCGGGCCAGACTTGGTGCGTCGCCGCTAGTCGCAAAATAGCCATTTATATCGGGGCTCACAGCTTCGACAGCGATCCCGGTCGGCGTGGCCGCCACAGGGATGCCCGAGGCTAGCGCTTCAAGCACGACCAGACCAAAACTCTCGTGGTAAGACGGCATGACGACGATGTCCGCCTGATGATAAATCTCGGGCATGCGGGTGTGCTCGACGGTGCCGATGAAACGGACACGACCCTGAACCCCCAGGGCGCTCACCAGCTCAACCAACCGTCGTCCCGCTTCGCTGTCAGGACCATCACCGCCAACAAGATGGAGTTCCGGCTCGGTCTCCTCATCGAGCAGCGCCAGGGCAGTGATTGCCGTGTCGGCGCCTTTCATCGGGTCAAAGCGGCCCACAAAAAGAATCACCGGGGGGCGGTGGCTTTTTCCAAAAGCATATTTTTTCGAAGCCGGCACCGGCTTGAAATGATCAAGATCCACTCCGAGCTTAACCAGATGAATCGGCGCCCCGTCCGTCCCAAGATAAGCGTCGAGCTGGTCCCGATCGGCCGCGGTGGAAACCATCACCCCATCGCAGCAGGTAAGCAGGCGTGCTTCCTCTTCTGCCCTCAGCCGGTCCTCCCGATGATCCTTTCGGGCAGCCACTTTGGCCAGGGCGAGAGTGTGGAAGGTGACCAGGTGGGGGCATCCCCAAATTGACCGGAGGCGGTCGCCGACCACCGCCGAGAGCCAGTAATTACTGTGCAGGATATGATAATCTGCCCGATGCTGCCGGCGAAACTTCGCAATTTCCTGCTGGTAGTCCGGCAGGTAGTCGTAGAGCTCGCTTTTCGCCAGAGATTCCGTACCGGGCACTCTGAGGCGGATAAGCCTGACATTGGCAGTATATTCAACCAGTGGCGCCTCATCGGGAGCAAGTGCCCTGGTGAAGATATCGATCTTGTGCCCGCGGTCGGCCAGCGCCCCTGCAAGCTCCAGCAGATAGATACTCATGCCGCCGGTATCTACCGTTCCCAAGGTACCGAGAGGACTGGAATGGATCGACAGCAAGGCAATGTTAAGCGGCTCGGTCATGATTCCGCCTCTCGCTCCCTTCTGCAGCTCAGGCATTCGAACACACATGAGTAAAGCGTGATCT
>JARFQM010000185.1 GCA_029287755.1 Desulfofustis sp.
GCTGAGCACGAAGTCAAAATCCATGTTGCCGACGATCCGCCTGGTAGCAGCTTCGGAAAGATCGTGGACCGCCTGCTTGACGTCCTGGACCTTGAACAGGTAAGCGATGGGATCGCCAATCCGAAATTGTACGATCCAGGCCACGTTGATGACGTTTTTGTCGGCGGTCAGCATCAGCGACTCCATATCGTAGCCGCGAGTATCAAAAGTGGATTGTTGACCGGGATAGCGGGTCCGGAACCCAAATTCAAGCTTCTGGATCTGGCGGACATTCACTTTGTTCAGATCTTCGATGTAAGGAATTTTTAGATGCAGACCCGGCTGGGCGGTGCGGTTGTATTTCCCAAAGCGCAGCACCACGCCGACCTCGTTGGGAGCTACCTTGAAAAACGATTGGTAGACGCCCTGGAAGAGGATGATGACCAGGGCCAGGATGAGGACCTTGGAGATGATCGAAAAGGGACTGGGGGGCGTCCGCCTGGTGGGCTGTTCACCATCGCCGGGTGGTGGCGGCGGCTTCTTCCGATCAGAAAACATATCCTGCAGTTTCTTGATCAGTTGCGCGACAATCTCCTCTGGTGATTGAGGGCGTTTTTTACGCCCCCAGGGAGGTTGTTGATCGTGGTTCGACATGTGGGGCTCCAGTAAGTTAATCTTAAAAATTACAGACCGCCGCTGAATGCCAGCCGGCGGATCTGAGCATCTGAAATCTGACTACAGTGGTAAGTATTAATGCTTACAAATCAAGCGCTACAACGTAATTCATAGAGTTAATAATAACAAGCCGAAGCTCTCAGTTAAGCAGGGCCATGTTCCAGCAGCTCAGGACGACGAAGATGGTAATCAGTAGACAGCAGGTCTGCACGAACGACGAATTCTTCAGCCGGCGAGTCGGCAGCAGGCCGAAGACAAGTCCCAGGGTGAGCCCGCTCAGCAGACCGAAAAGATGGGCCCCCAGATCGGTCCTCACGCCTGAGCTGCCCAGCATGGCCAGAAGGCCGGCGCCGGCCATCAGCGGGACCAGCATCCTGAAGCCGAAGCCCCGTTTGTGCTCAATGATCTGATGAGCGCTGAGCAGGCCTATTACCGCAAACACGGCGGTGGAAAAGCCTATCGAGATATGGCCTGGACCGTGGACCAGGACATTGACATAATTACCGGCCGCGGAGGCGATTAAGAGCCCCAGCAGGCCGATTCCGGCGCCGCTGATCTGCAGATAGAAATAAAGCAGAAAGCCGCCGATGAGGACGTTACCCGCCAGGTGGGAGAAATCGGAGTGCAGGCAGAGGGCGGTGACGAGGCGAAAATAATGACCCTCCCTGAGCACCGCCGAACTGTTGCCCCCACCCCCCGAAAACCAGATTGACTCAGAATCGTAGGGACCGGTCACGGAATAGAAAAGGGCCAATGTTGCCATTACCAGGAATGCGGGCAAGCCGGTCGCTAAGGGCTGGATCTGGCTGTCGACCAGCGGCGGCGGCCAGTTGCGGTTTTCCCGGAAATAGGAGCTCAGCTGCCTGGCCGCTTCTTTCTCCAGTTCGGCAGTCACAGCTATCGCGGCCGAGCCGTCGGCCCGGCGCTCGATTCGGTGGGCGATATTTCTGGCGGACAATACCAGAGAACAGGTATCAACCAGCATCATATCGTCCGAGGCAAAGACAATTAATTCGGCTTCAGGCGGTGTGGGTGCATCCATAAAAAAAGGCCGCCCACAGGGGTGGCGGCCTTGGCTTCTCGAGCGCTGATGGTCAGCTCAGATCGCCTATGCTGACTACGGGCCCATGTTTTTCCTTGAGAGCGAGCAGCTCGACTTTCTGTTTTTCATAGACGGTGAAGAGCTGGGCGGGAATGCCTTCTTCCTTGTTGTAGGCCTCGGTCTGCATTTCGATGCGGCTGAGAATATTGTCGACATAGAGAGCAAACTGCATGTCGTACAGGGCTTTCGGATAGTCCTTGCCGATATCGTCAAAGAGTTTTTTAAGATCGTCATAATAGGGCAGCAAGCCGATGGGCGAGTCGATGGCTTTGACATCGCCGTTGGCCAGAAGTTCGAGCCAGCCGAGCCAGACTTTTACGTCTTTTTTCTCGCCGAGCAGGCCGGATCCGGATCCGCCACGATTATCATGGGTCAGAAAATAGTTGAGACCGGCCATTATCGGCCTGCCCTCATCCGAGATTCTCTCAGAATTGAAGAACAGGAACTGGGCCTCCATGTAATCCGCCAGGGCACCGGGGATGAAGGGTGCGTTGGCCCAGGGCTGCCGGCGGACACCGGAAACGCCAATCTCCGTGGCCGTTGCCTGGGAGACGATGGAAGCGCCGATGACCACGCCTTCGTCCATGGTTTTGGCCGCCCAGACCGGCGGCATGGTGTCGCTGTCCCGCCCCGAATAGGTAATAACCTTGACCGGGACCCCGGCCGGATCCTCGGCTGCCTCGCTGTTGTGGTTGGCAATTGCTTCGTTGAGCAGCGTACAGCGTGAGTTTTTATGCGACATGGGCACCGGGTTGCCATCGCTGTCGGTCTTGCCGGGCCACCATTCTCCCTGGAAGTTCACCCCTTTCTCGGGCGGGGTCTCGCCGTTGCCGACCCAGTGCGGAACGTCATGTTCGTCGATCAGCACGTTGGACCAGATCACCTCGGTGCCGTCACCCCTGAGGCAATCCATCAGGTAGGGGTCGCCCTCGCGATTGACGTCCTCGACGATGCCGAAAATACCTTTTTCGGGATTGATGGCCCGCACGGTGCCGTCCGCCGCAATCCATAACTGGGCAAGATCGTCGCCGATGAAATCGGTCCCGACCATGGCCGTGGTGGTCTTGCCGCAGCCCGAGGGGGCGGCGCCGGCAATATATGTTTTACGCCCGTCAAGGCCGGTGAGTCCGGTGATGAACATGTGCTCGGAGAGATGTTCCCCATTTTTGTAATAGGTTGCGTAATCGACACAGAACCGGTGGTTGCCCTTTTTCATCAGCAGGGTGTTGCCGGCATAGGTGCAGTAGCAGGAAAAAGTGGTCAGCCAGCTTCGGTCCATGAAAATCCTGGCGTTGGGCACATCCTCGGGACGGTTCTTCCCTTCGGAG
>JARFQM010000265.1 GCA_029287755.1 Desulfofustis sp.
AGCACCAGGACAGCGGTCTCTTCTTCTTCCAGTCCGGTGACGGAAAATGCCGCCACGCCGCCCAGTCGGGCACCTTCGATTCGCTGGGCGACCACCTCCATGTCGTTGGGCCAGATATTGCGGCCCTTGATGATGATGACGTCCTTGCTTCGGGCCGTCAGGAACAGGCGGTCTCCAACCCGGTAGCCGATGTCACCGGTGTTCAGCCAGCCGTCCTCGTCGAGCACGGCGCTGGACGCCTCCGGATCCTGGAAATAGCCGCTCATGACGCTGGGGCCCTTGAGAAGAATCTGCCCGCACTGCCGTTCCGGAACGTCCGCGCCCTCGTCGTCGACGATGCGCAGCCCGAAGCCCGGCAGCAGGATGCCGCAATCGGCGTATTGCACGGTACGTTCGCCATCCGGATCAGCCGGTACGGCAGTGCCATGTTCCATCATGAGGTCCTTGTCTACATGGTCCAGGCCGAGTCCGAGATCCAGGGGAGCGAAGCTTACCGCCAGCACGCATTCGGCCATGCCATAGCAGGCCACAAAAGACCTGGGATCGAAGTTGCAGGGCGCCAGGGCCTCGGCGAACTGCTGCAGAGGTTCAGCATTGATTTGCTCGGCGCCAACGCATGCGGCGCGCCAGCTGCTGAGGTCGTACTTTTCGAAGTCCGAGGGCCGCAGGCGGCGAGCGCACAGTGCGTAACCGAAGGTGGGGCTGGATGAAATCGTGCCCCGGTTGTCGGAAATCAGTTTCAGCCACAGCCGCGGCCGCATGGCAAAGGTGCGCGAGCCGAGATAGTCAGCCGACAGCTGGCAAATCAAGGGCACCAGGATAAAGCCGATCAGGCCCATGTCGTGGTAGTAAGGCAGCCACGAGACGAAGCGGTCTTCGCGGGTCAGCTTCAGACCGTTTTCTGCGATCTCACGCAGGTTGTCGAGGACAGTGGCCTGGTTGATTTCCACGCCGCGCGGGAAGCGCGTGCTGCCCGAGGTGTATTGCAGGTAGGCGATATCTTCAGCGGCTGCGGGTTCGAACTCGACATCGAGCTCATTCAGAGTATCGAATTCATCCGGCGTACCGAACAGCTTCAAGTCCAGCCCTTCGGCTATATCCTCAATAAAAGCCTCGTGGGTGACAGGCACGACCAGGATGGATGCATTGCAGCTTTCCAACATCCGGCGAACCTGATTGACGAAGACCTTGTGCGCGCCGAGCTGCACATTGGCAGGCAGCGCCACGGGGATCAGGCCGGCGTACTGGCAAGCGAAGAAGAAACGGTGAAACATTGGATCCGTTTCGGCAACGATGCCGACACGATCGCCTTTCTTAAGGCCCAATCCCAGCAGTTTCCGTGCGAGGCTCCGAGCCTCGCTGCGCAGGTCGCGATAGCTAAGAACCGTCGACAACTCGCCGCGGTGATTGTAGAAATTGAATCCTGTTTCCCCACTGGCAGCATAATCCAGCGCCTCCACCAGGCTGGCGAAGCCGCGGGTTTTCACTGCCAGGTTCATGTTTTTCGGCGTGGCATGCATGACGTTGTTGTTCGATTCCATCGGTTATTGCCTGCTTCGGTCAATGATGCCACGTAGATTAGTCACATTTGCACCGAATTACTTGGCCCCACACGACAAGCACTTGACCGGCCAAAACGGTTCGGATCGTGAACCAATTCCCTCGGGTGCTCATGATAACCGCACTTACGTGAGAAAAACGTTAATCATCTCAATTTGAAGACCTTTTCCAACAAAAAAGGACTTCAGTCAATCCAATCCGGCGCATCCCAAGTCCGGTGGTGTGGCGGGTGGCGTGGTGTTGGCCGGTGGTGTGGGGTCGGACCACTGCATCTTTTGGCTCAAAAACGCGTTCAAAGGATTGCGATTGCGCCTTTGTCTCATGCCGCGCACGTTAGACTGGATGTTTCTGTGCTGAAATGGTCCGTCTGAGGGCTGAATCTCTGGATTGAGGGGGCTGGAATTCAATTCAATCAGAGGGTTGCGTTGGTCTGACCTAAAGATCTCCCAAAGATCTCGATGACATCAAAGCCCGTGCATCTAGCGCGCCGAGGAAATTTCCTGTCACGGATATGGCTTCTACAGCCAGGAGGGAAAATATCTCCCTCAACCAACCACCCTGTATTAGCGGAGAGACACAAATTGTGTCCACCAACTGACGTTTCGAGTCACTTTATCCTGTTTCCGAGACATTCTCTATTTCTTTTGGATCAGATTAACTAATTGATTTAAATACTAATTAACTCTATATAACCTAGGGTGGCACGAAAATTGATTGTATAAAGATGAACGTCATCAAAATTGTTTTTCAATGACTTCTGGAATCAAGGAAAAAAGGAGACAGTAATGAAAGGGATCTTTGTTATCGCACTGGCACTATGCATCAGCGCCTGCGCCTCTCAACCGGAGAAATCCGTCGCATCAGACCAAGCCATGAAGGCATCCTACTGGTCCGGTATGGCAGAGAAATCAAAAGCTGACGAGCCCTATGAAATCGTGTACCTCGATGATTCTTCACGGGTCCTCAGCAAAGTAATTCACCCGAAAAGGCCAGTCGTCATTCTCGGCAGAGACAACTAGGGAAAATCTATAACAGGTGCCCCATCAAACCTGGGGCACCACCCAGACACACAGGTGGCACCTGCCCACCCGCCATTCAGGACATCGACCTCTCTTCGGAAGCCTTAATTGGCCTGGGAAGTCGTTGGTCTGACCCCGAAGATCTTCAAGTCAAGCCGTTCCAGGTGGGGTTCCGCCACTGTCGCTTCAAGAGCATTTGTATGGGGTGATCAATCAGAGCGTTACGTTGACCCGACCCCAAAGATCCTCAAAGGCCCTCTACGAAACCACTCCAGCGCGACATGTAGGTTACGAAAGCTTCGCTCAGCCCTTGTGAATGCAGGTATTCCGGGCTCACCGGAGTTTGCACCGGTTTAAAATCGGGATTGGCGATTACCTGCAGCGGGAAATCATGATGCAGGATCGCGGCTCGCCCCAGCAGGATGAACTCGGCACCGTCTTCGAGACACTTGTTCGCATCATCCGGAGTCTGTATTTTGCCAGCAACCCCCAGCCGCACTTCGCCGCGGTCCAATGCCGTGAAATAACTCATCAGGGTCCGCCCCCGGAAGGCTTCTTCAACCGGTTCCTTGAAGGAATCCCACAACGACATGTCCAGAAAATCAATGTTGCCATCGCTCATCAGCCATTGCGCAACCTCGATTATTTCACCGAGCTCCAGGTCGAACCGTTCCGCCGATAGGCGTATACCCAGCAGGAACCCGGGCTTACACCGGCCCCGGATACCGTCGATGAT
>JARFQM010000286.1 GCA_029287755.1 Desulfofustis sp.
CCATTAGTTTGAGAAAGCTCAGGCCTGTTCAGCCTCCCTTCTCATTTCAGTATAATATTCAGACTCGCTGATTTTTTCTGCCTCCAGCGCCTCAATGTCGGCCCTGGTCAGATGAAACATCCCGCAGGCGGGGCAGCTGCCGTCGAAACTGTCGTCCACGGCCCGGGCCTTGAGTTCGTCTATTGTCATGTGATCCACATTTCCGCAGGCGCCGCTGGGATTTTCAGCCCGCACCTGAGCTCTGCCGGATCGTTTTTGTTTTACAGCCATAGCAACACCTCGTGAGGGAAAGGCGGCTGAACACCTTGTCTCACGCTCCGGGGTTCAGCCACTTGTGTGATACTCAAAAATATTTCCGGCGTCAAGAGTATCGGACAGCGACGCCACAGGCGTCATTGTCCGCCGTCTTTTCAATTGGTTATCGTGTCAACCAGTTTCCCTTCGGCGTCGATGATTTCCAGGGCCAGGGGAATTCCGCCATCCAGGCGGTGAGTGGCGCAGGACATTCACGGGTCATAGGCCCGCACGGCCATCTCCACCTTGTTGAGTATTCCCTGATCGTAGACGCCATCTTTTATGAGCGAGGCGGCGGCCTGCTTAACGCTCATGTTCATTGGCCCGATGTTGTGGGTAGTGCCGACGATGAGATTGGCCGACTCGATACAGCCGTTGGCATCGGTGCTGTAATCGTGGATCAGCGTACCCCGCGGCGCCTCGACCACCCCGACTCCTCGGCCGGCCCCGGGGGTCACTGCGGCCCGCACATCGGTGTCGGTGATACCGTCCCAGTCGAGCAGTTCGACGGTGCGCTCGCAGGCGTAGACCAGCTCGATCAGGCGGGCGTAGTGATAGAGCAGGGTTGCCTGGGCCGGACGGCCAAAGGCCTCCCTGAACTCCTCCAGCGCCGCCTGGGCTTTGGGGGTAGACATCTGGTCGCAGACATTGAGCCGGGCCAGGGTGTTGGCCCGGTAGATTCCCTTAGGGGCATCGAGATCCAGGGAGAATCCCTCATCCCAGGATTTGGCATAGGGCATCTTGCCGTAGCTCCGCGGTTCCACATGTTCGCCAAGATACTCGAGATAGGCCGCGGCTTCGAAGTCGACATAGCCGCCGTCGGCCTTCATCAGCCGCTGCCTGCCGTCATAGAGTCTGAAGGAGCCATCCTCGCGGTCGACGGTGCCCAGGAAGCCGGTGGTGATCAGGCCGAGTTCGCCGATCACGTCCATATATTTGCTGAACACGTTCTTCTTGGCAAAATCGAGTGCGTACTGAGAGAAATCGAGCAGCGTGCGCGTGTCCTTGAGCAGTTCCTGCCGCTCAGCCTCCCGCATCGGCTTGGAAAAGCCGCCGACCACTGCGGCGACCGGATGAATCGCCTTACCGGCGAAGCGATCGAGCATCATCTGTCCGAGCTGACGCATCTTGACCACCTGCGAGGCCAGTTCCGGGGCGGCCTTCACAACCCCGATCACGTTGCGGACTGAATAGTCGGCATCGGGACCCAGCACGAAATCGGGGGCCGCCAGGAAAAAGAAATGCAGGATCTTGTCATTGATATGCGCCATCACCTGCAGCAGTTCCCTGAGCTTGTGGCCGGTGGGCGTCGGGGTGACACCGAAACAGCCGTCCACCGCCTTGTTGGAGGCGGTGTGATGCATCCATGGACAGATGCCGCAGATCCGATTGACGATCCGGGGCACTTCCTCGGCCGGCCTCCCCTCGATGAATTTCTCGAAACCGCGCAGAGACATCAGGCTCATGTAGGCGTCTTCGACGTTACCCTCATCGTTGAGATGCACCGAGATTCGGGCATGCCCCTCGATTCGGGTAACCGGTTGTATGTGCAGTACCTTGCCCATGTTATTCCTCCTTCACGGCGGCGGTGCGTTTGGGTCGAAGATTCCCGTGGGCGCCGCTGAACCTAAGCATGGACCGGCGATCCACCACAGATTTAAAATCGATGCCGTTGCTGGCCAGCGCATTCATCATATCGAGCATCTGGTTGCCCTTCGGCAAGACCGACCCGAAACAGCCGCGGCACGGCACCCGGGCATGGATGCAGCTCGGCACGCCGCGCCTGGCGCAGCCGGCCGCAGTAACCGGCCCCATGCACATATAGCCCTGTTCGAGCAGGCAGCGCATCTCGCTTACCGGTTTTTCAGGGTCGAATTCGACATTCTCGGTGTAGCGCTTCACCGTGGTCACGCTGCCCTTGCCTTCCCTTTTCGTGGGACAGGTATCGCAGACGCTTTTGGTGGGCAGCTCCGGCTCCCGGTCCTCAAGCAGCGCGCTGATCACCTCGGCGATGTGAGCCGGGTTGGGCGGGCAGCCGGGCAGCATCAGGTCGATTTTTACCTTCTCATCGAGCGCATAGGTGCGGTCGAGCAGGGCGGGAACGTTCTCGTCCGGCCTTTTCGCGCCCTTGTCGGTCGACGGGGTCTGATAGATCTCGTCGAAACTGGAGGCCGAGTCCTGCCCGTTCATCAGGGCCGGGATACCGCCCTGGGTGGCACAAGAACCGAGGGCAATGAGCACCTTGCATCTCTTGCGCATCTCCTCCAGCACTTCGAGGTGTTCTTCATTCGACACCCCGCCGCTCACGATGCCGACCACCGCTTCGGGGATCTGCAGGTGCGAGCCTTGGTCGCCGCATTGCCCGAAATACTTGTGGTCCATGAGCACCGGGGCATGCACAATCTCGAGATGTTCGGTGAGCAGGTGCACCAGGTCCTCTCCAATGTTGAGGATGGCGATCTCGCATCCGGAACAGGAACTCAGCCATTCTAACGCGGTCGTAACTCCCATGTGTCCCTCCTCTATAGGGCTTGAACCTGGCCGTGAATGGGACCGAGTCGCTTGATCTTGTCGGTCATTTCACTGACGGCGCTGACGAATTTGTCGGGCTCGGCCGACGATACCCAGGTTATCGCAAAACGTTCCTGTTCGTAGCCGTAATCTTCCAGTAGCTCAACAATCATATCGGAGCGGGACAGCGCTTTATAATTACCATCCAGGTAATGACATTCGCCCAGGTGTCAGCCCAGGACCATGACGCCGTCGGCTCCCTGGTCCAGTGCTTTGGTGATAAACTCCGGATGCACCATGCCCGAACACATCACCCTGATGATCCTGACGTTGGGCGGGTACTGCATTCTTGAGGTACCGGCCAGGTCGGCGGCGGCATAGGAGCACCAGTTGCAGCAAAAGGCAATGATCGTGGGTTCAAAACTCATCACACAACTCCTTTATTGTTACGGAAAGATTCCCCTCTTTCCCTGTTCTCACCTGATCAGCGCCGCCTCGATCTGGGCGCTGATCTGCTCCATCGTGAAGCCCTGCACGACCACACCGCGTTTCGGACAGGTGCCCTGACAGAGTCCGCAGCCCTTGCACTGCGCCTTGTTGACCGCAATATATTTGGCTCTCAGGCCATCCTCGCCGGTCTCCTCAACCAGGCTGATGGCGTGGTAGGGGCAGACATCGAGGCACAGGGCGCAGCCGTCGCAGTGGGCCAGGTCGGGTTCCGCCTTGACTGCATCGAGGCTGACCTCGGACCTTGACAGCAGGGTTGCGGCCCGGGCCGAAGCTGCCAGAGCCTGGGCCACCGATTCCTCCACCGGCTTCGGGTAATGGGCCAGTCCGGCAACGAACAAGCCGTCGGTGGCGAAGTCCACCGGCCGCAGCTTGGCGTGGGCTTCCTGGTAGAAACCATCACCGTCCAGCGCCACCTTGTAGAGCTTGTTGAGTTTGTCGCCATCGGGGTTGGCGACGATGGCCGTGGCCAGCACCACCATATCGGCCTCGATCTCAAGCGGCCGATGCAGGATGTGATCCCAGACCTCGATGATTGCCTTCTTGTGCTTGACCTCCACCGTGGGTTTGCCGTGCAGCTCGTAATTGATGAAGATCACACCCAGTTGGCGTGCTTTCTTGAACAGCGCCTCCCGCTGACCATAAGTCCTCATGTCGCGATAGAGGATGTAGATCATCCGCTTCGGATCTTCCTGCTTGAGGTCGATGGCGGTCTGCACAGAATGGGTGCAGCACACCTTGGAGCAATACATCCGCTCCTTTTCACGGGAACCGACGCACTGGATGAAGACGATCGATTTGGCCTTGACCGCGTGCTGCTCCTTGAGTTTGAAGAGCCGGTCGAATTCAAGTGAAGTAACCACGTTGGGGATGCGCCCGTACCCATACTCCCTGGGGCGCAGCGGCCGACCGCCGGTGGCCATGATACCGATCCCGTGGTCGATGGTCTTGGTCAACCCGTCTTTGGTGGAGATGGTTGAGCGGAAATTGCCGACGAATCCCTCGGCAGCGGTCACCTCGAAGCCGATGTGGAGGATGATGTTCTCATTGTTGCCGACTTCGTCGATGAGCTTGACTGTCCGGTCGGAGATCGCCTCGCCGGACCAGGTGTGGCCGAGGAACATGGCGTTGCCGCCGAGTGCCTGGGTCTTCTCGACCAGGTGCACCTCAAAGCCCTGCTGGGCAAGATTCAGCGCCGAGGTCAGGCCGGCAATGCCGCCGCCGACCACCAAGCCTTTCTGCTTGATCGGCACCGAAATGGGCTGCAGTGAGAACTGCCGCGCCACTCTGGCAACCGCCATTCTGACCAGGTCCTTGGCTTTAACCGTGGCCCTTGCCGGATCGGCCGCATGAACCCAGGAATTCTGGTTTCTGACGTTGGCCATTTCCACCAGGTATTCGTTCAAGCCTGCTGATTTGAGGGTCTCACGAAACAGCGGCTCATGGGTTCGCGGCGTGCAGGCAGCGACCACCACCCGGTTCAGCCCTTTTTCCCTGATGGTCTGGATCAACTGCTCCTGGGTGTCCTGGGAACAGCTGAACAGGTTGCGTTCGACGTGT
>JARFQM010000297.1 GCA_029287755.1 Desulfofustis sp.
GGGACGGTTCTGCGAAGGTCATATGGAGGCACCAGGGTTTTTGCAAATCTACCCGGCGGAATCGACGCAGAACCACGAAGTTGTGCGATTTTTCTTGCAGGATAGCGCCATCCGAGGTAAATCCATCCCCGATCAAGACCTACTGACAAACACTCACTTTGACTGTCGGCCTGTTCTTGAAAAGGAGCTGCTGACCGAACCTACTACACCTGATTTCAACTTGTTATGCTAGAATTTCTGAGGAAACGAGCCCAATCGCTCGTCATCCAGGCGATCGTCGTCATGATTGCTTTGGTTTTCATTTTTTGGGGGGTCGGCACGAACCTGATGAACAAGCAGGAAGCCGCCATCGTCGTGGACAATGAAGAGATCAGCTTCCAGCAGTTCCAGCAGGCTTATGACCAGGCCTATGCCCGCCTGTCAGCCCAGTTTGGCGGAACCGTACCGAAAGGGCTGGCCGAAAATCTCAATATCAAGCAGCAGGTGATCGGACAGCTTACCCAAGAGGCCCTTCTCAGGCAGGGCGGCCAGGAGATGGGGGTGATGGTCAGCAGCCGCGAGATACAGGACGAGATCGAAAGCATGGTCCAATTCCAGGACAACGGCAGTTTCGACATCGAACGCTACCGGACGATTTTAGCCTCCAACCGGCTCTCCCCTGAGAAATACGAACAATCCCTCCGCTACGAACTGCTCGGTAACAAGACCATAGAAAATATCACCGCCTTTTCCCAGGTGGCCACCGACTTCGAGATTGAAGAACTCTACAATTTGGAGAAGGAGACCGTCTCCGTTTCCTATGTGGTTCTCGATCCCGAAACCTATCTAGACAGTATCGAAGTAATCGATCAAGACCTCGCCGCCTGGTATGAAGCCAATAGCGACAGATTTAGAACGGAAAAACAGGTCAAACTCGGCTACCTGCCGTTTCTTTACGAAGACATCGGCGCCAGAATTACGGTTGAAGAAGAGGACATCAGCCGTTACTACGATGACCACCTCACCGAATTCCAGGTACCCGAAAAGCGCCAGGCCCGCCATATTCTTCTCAGGGCTGCTCCCGGCAACCCGGAAGAAACCCATCAGCAACAGCTGGCCAAAGCCCAGGAAATTCTAGAAAAAGCAAGAAATGGTGAGGATTTCGCCGAACTTGCCAGACTTCACTCAGAAGGCCCCACCTCAGTATCCGGCGGAGATCTCGGCTTTTTTACCGAAGGCCAGATGGTCAAGCCGTTCAACGACGCGGTGTTCTCCATGGATACCGGTGAGATCAGCGAGGTGGTGAAAACCGATTTCGGTTATCACATCATTAAGCTTGAAGAAATCCAGTTGGGCGGCGTCACCCCCCTTGAAGATGCACGAGAGCAGATCATCACCGCGCTGCAGCTCGAGCAGGCCAAGCCCATGGCCTTTCAACTGGCCAATTCCGCCTACGAAGCGATTATCGGGGCTGGAAGCCTGCAGGCGTACCTGGAGCAGCAGTCCGACGCCCAACTGGTGGAAACAGGGTATTTCAAACGCAGCAGCCCGCCCTCGGGGGTCACTGCCGATCCCGCCTTTCTGGACCGGGCCTTCGAGCTGCAGGAGCAGGAGCTCAGTTCCATAGTCGAAACCGGTGAAGGCTATGTGATCATCACCGCTGAAGCACTAATTGAGCCCCAGGTCCCCGCTCTTGAGGAGGTGCGAGATGCGGTCGAAAAAGACTATCGGACCGAGCAGGCCGCGGCTGCAGCGAAAAGTGAGGCGGAACAATTGATCGACGAGACCCGCGAAGACGGCGCGATTTTCGAAAAGGCTGCCCAGGAGAGGGGGCTCTCTGTTGAAGAATCAGGAACGCTGATGAAAAATGATCCAGACCACTCCTCCGATTTCCCCCAGGGTCTGGTCAACGAAGCCTTCAGGCTCACGCGATCAGCGCCGGTATCTCCTGAACCTGGAGTTATCGACAGCTCCTACTACGTCTACCGCTTCAATGATCGTCGTCCCCCGGAAACCGCCATGAACGATGAAGATCGGGAGCGTTACAGAGAGCTTCTCCTGCAGTTCAAACAACAGCGTATCCTCGACGCCTGGCTGCGCAACCGGCAAGCTCAAGCCGATATCCGCCTCCATAAAAGTCTCGAAAATTTCTGATTCCCCCACCGGGGCGGCAGCTAATCGTTATGCTGCCGCCCTGCAGACTTCTCATAATCCTCCAGCCGTTGCTTTTTCGTTTATATCAAGGACAAACAGTGATATATTAGCAGGTTGGCCAGACTTATCTGCAGGCTCAACCGCCTTCTTTTCGCCTTTGGTGATGGACTGCTTCTATGACCGGTGATGACAACCGTCTCCAGGAAATTGACCGTTTAAGTTCTTTTGAGCAGAATCTGCTGCAGATTCTGTCCATAATCTACGAACCGGCCCCCACCACCATTATCCTTAACTGCCTGAAGAGACTAGATATAAAAGGCCCTCGCTCCAATCGTCCCACCACTCCGCTGGTGAATCATTACGTTACCAAACTTGAAGAGTCCGGCTTTCTCAACGGCCACAGGCAATGCCATCCCGACCTGGTGGAAACGCTGGCCCGAAAGGCTGTCCAATCTGGTGTCTTTGGGCGCTATGCGGCTGCCGTTCAAAAAGAGGCGCCGGCCTCATACTATTACGGCAAATGGGCCACCCGCTGCTGGCGAGCGGTGCGTGAACTGCGCATCGGCATCTACACTCAGGACTTCGAGCTCATTGATCAGGCTCTTGGTTTTCTTGACAACCAGTGTGAAGACCTTACCATTCCGCTGCCGCCGGTGGTTCAGGTGGTGACCAGGCCTTTCGATCCAGAGTGGTTCGGGGCGCTGCCGCCGTCATTTCAATTTTTTCTGCTCAACCATGTAATCCTTCATGGACAGCGAAGGCTGGAGTCATTTCCCGAACTCACAGCCTACCTCGAAAACCAGGCACATTTTGCCCGTCTGGATGAGGATGAAGCCCTGCCGTTTCAGAGGCTGCTCCTCACTCAGTACCTGTTCCAGGGAAAGTGCGAAAAAGCGATGGAACTGCTGGGCAAAAATATAAATATCGGTCTGGCAACTGGATCCCGGGGCACCATTGCCTTTCTCCAGGGTAACTATGCCCGGGCCGCGGCTCTTTTTGCAGAAGACCTGGCAACTTTGCGCTCCATCAATCAAACCGAAATTGTTGCCTTTGTCGGCCTCCAGGGACTCTTCCATGTGCTCAGCAAAACGGCCGGCAGCGACAGCGACTCTCTGGAGCAAGCTGCCCGCCAAATCACCATCGCCCTGAGTCTGTTCGAAGAAAGTGAGGAGCACCAGGCCTACCTGTTTCTGCACAGCCTTATCGACGGCCGGATGCATCAGAAGAGCCAGCCCCAGGAAATTGTCTTGCCTACCTCTCCCCCGGCCTCAGCCGTGACAGTTCTGTGTGGAGCCCTCGTCCAGTACTGGCTGACCGGTTCCCTGGAACCTGAAGTGGAAAAGGCAGTCCAGGCCTTTTGCCAGAAAGCAGAAGTACACGGCTATGAGTTGTTCGGGCTGGTGTTCTCCCAGCTCTTGAATCCAGAGCTCTCCGCAGCAGCTCGCCAGCCGTCGACCCCAGATGATGCCAGTCCCCGGACGCTGCGCCCCTTCGTGGATCTCATCGAACCCGAGGAGCCATGGAAGCGCAGCCTGCAGGCCCTGATCAGTATCTCCTCCACCGCCGTTCAGGATTACCGGGATCAGGACCGGCGGCTGATCTGGCTGATCGGCTACGATAACGAAACGCTGACGGTTCGACCACGAGAGCAGAGGCGCTCGGAAGACGGCGGCTGGAGCAGAGGCAGACCCATTTCTCTGGCCCGGCTGCATGAGTCATCCAGACTGCCGTTCTTAAGCCTTCAGGACCGCAAGATCTGCCTGGCCATTGGCAAAACTGACAGCGGTGAAAGCCAGCCCCAATACAGTTTCGATCAGGAAAAACTGGTGCGGGCGCTGGTCGGACACCCCCTGCTTTTTCTGCATGATTATCCAACCACACCAGTTGACTTCATCGCTGGTGAACCGGAACTGCTGGTCGAAAACAGAGGTGATGAACTGCACCTCAATTTTGCCCTGCCCGTGAGCGGCGAAAACACCATGCTGGTAAGGGAGACGCACACCCGTTTCAAGGTGGTTAGAATCAACGACAACCACCGGCGCATTGCTGCCATAACCGGAAGAAACGGATTGACCGTGCCGATTGAGGCAAGTGAAGAGGTATTGACCGCCATCGGCAATATCTCCTCCTTCATGACGGTCCATTCGGCCATCGGCGTCGACCGCTCGTCTCTTGATGCTGGAGATATCCTTTTTGTTGAGGCGGATTCGACCATCTATATCCACATATCACCATTCGGCAGCGGCTTCCGCCTGGAGATGCTGGTCAAGCCTTTCAAGGCCGGCACCCACTATGTAAAGCCCGGTCAGGGTGTCGAAAACATCATGGCGGAAATCGAAGGCACCCGGGTGCAGACCAAAAGGGACCTCGCTGCCGAAGAACAAAAAGCGCGGGAAATAGAGGAGCAGTGCCCGATCCTCGACCTGGCGGTGGATCTGGAGCAGGAGCGTGACCGGGAGTGGCACCTGCAGGATCCCGAGGATTGTCTGCAGGCACTGCTTGAACTCAGGGAGATCAGCGACCAGGTCGTGGTGGAATGGCCTGAAGGTGAAAAACTCAGCATCAGCCACCAGGCCTCGCTCAAAAACCTCAATCTTAAAATCCGCACCAACCGGCAGAACTGGTTCGGCTTGAGTGGAGAACTGGTGCTGGACCAGGAACTGGTCATCGATCTGAAAGATATATTACACCGCATCCGCTCCGGCCCCGGCAGGTTCATTGAAATAGAAAAAGGCCACTTCGTAGCCCTGACCAGGGAATTCAGAAAACGCCTCGACGAGCTCAACACCTTCGGCGAGGATGACCCTAAAAGCGAAGAAGTCTCTGTGCACCCCCTGGCAGTCCATTCCCTTGAGAAACTGGTGGAGCAGGCCAACACCACAACCAGCAAAGCCTGGCTCGATCAGGTTGCTAAAATCGAACAGGCCCAGGCCTTTACCCCGGACCTGCCTTCAACTCTGAGAGCCGAACTCAGGGATTATCAACTCGAAGGCTATCACTGGCTGACCCGTCTGGCCCACTGGGGAGTCGGCGGCTGCCTGGCCGATGACATGGGGCTCGGCAAGACGCTGCAGTCGCTGGCGATAATTCTCCAGCACGCCTCCCACGGGCCTTCACTGGTGGTGGCCCCGACTTCGGTGTCGACCAACTGGCTGACCGAGGTTGCCCGCTTCACCCCGACGCTGAGAATCAGGCAGCTCGGCGGTAAAAACAGAAATAAGATGATCTCCACCCTTGGAAAATTCGACTTGCTGATCACCACTTACACACTGCTCCAGCAAGAGATCGACAATCTTTCCCAGGTCCAGTGGCAGACCATCGTGCTCGACGAAGCCCAGGCCATCAAAAATGCCGCCACCAAGAGATCCCAGGCGGCCATGTCCCTGAACGCATCGTTCAAGCTGATCACCACCGGCACTCCGCTGGAAAATCATCTTGGTGAGCTGTGGAACCTGTTCCAATTCATCAACCCCGGCCTGCTCGGCACGCACAAGCAGTTCAATGAACGGTACGCCATTCCGATCGAGCGTTTCAATGACCGCGAAGCCCGGCTGAGGCTGAAAAAACTGATCCGTCCCTTTATCCTGCGGCGGATCAAATCACAGGTCCTCGAGGAGCTGCCGCCGAGGACCGATGTCACTCTCGATGTGAGTATGAGCCGGGAAGAGCTTCATTTCTACGAAGCGCTGCGCCAGAACGCGCTCGAACAGCTCGAGCAGACCACCGATAATCGAGGCAAGCACCTGCAGGTGCTTACCGAGATCATGCGTCTTCGTCAGGCCTGCTGCAATCCCCAACTGATCGCCCCGGACACTTCGATACCGAGCTCCAAGCTCACGGTTTTCTCCCAGCTTACCGAAGAGCTGATCGCCGGCGGACACAAGGTGCTGGTCTTCAGCCAGTTCATCGGTCATCTCGATATCATCAGGCGCTACCTGGACGGCAGAAAGATCACCTACCAGTATCTCGACGGCAGCACCAGCAGCCGGCAGCGCAAAGAACGGGTGGAAGCCTTCCAGTCCGGCGAGGGGGATCTTTTTCTCATCAGTCTGAAGGCCGGGGGACTGGGCCTCAATTTAACCGCCGCCGATTATGTTATCCACATGGATCCCTGGTGGAACCCGGCTGTCGAAGACCAGGCCTCAGACCGGGCTCACCGCATAGGTCAAACCCGCCCGGTGACCATTTACCGGTTGGTTTGCACACACACCATCGAGGAAAAAATCGTCCAGCTTCACCAGGAGAAAAGAGACCTGGCCGACAGTTTGCTGGAGGGCACCGATGCCAGCGGCAGACTCAGCACCCAGGAACTGATAGATCTGATCAGAGATAGTTGAGGGGGGTGTCGGACAAAGGTCTGTAATCGAGTCTACGCCTCGGCCAGTTTGTTTACTATTAACCCGTAAAACCGGCCTTCACCAGCGAAACTCCAGCCCAGATGCTGCTGACATCCACGGCAATAGACGACCTGCCAGGAATAGCCGCTGAACCAGGCGAATTCTGTGCTGGAAGGTCCGAATGGCAGGCAGCCGGGAGCGTTTCTGAAGCAGCCTATTTCATAAACGATGCCGGCCGGATTGAAAAAGGTGTGCAGGTGGGAACCGTCTTTTTCGAGACGTTCTCTGGCGCTGGTTATGAGCAGATGGCAGCGGCGGCAGAGCAGCCCTTTCTGCTGTTCTTTCTCAGACTCATCTTCCTCGATACTCAGGCTGTCCCTGCCGGGACTGTCTGCCGCGTCCCTGCAGAACAGCCCATCCGCAAAAGTGCCTGGTCCGAAAACACCGGGGTATGCTGCCCCATCTATCATGGCTGCCTGATTAGCTGCTATAGAAACCGATGATCTCTCGTATCATTGCCTCAATGGTGTGCTGCTCCGGCTGAACATCCACCTTCAGACCGCTGTCGGTCAAGGTTTTGGCGGTGATCGGACCGATGGCGGCAATGTTCACTCCGGACATCAGCCGCTCCAGTTCCTCCTGATCCGCCGCATCCACCATAGTCAGGAAATTCCGAACCGTGGAAGAGCTGGTGAAGGTCACCATGTCGACATCGCCGCTTTCCAGCTCTGCCCTGAGTTCCTCGCGACGTCCCTGGGGCGGGACATTACGGTAAATCGGGGCAATCGTCACCTGGGCGCCGGCACCGCGCAAAGTCTCCGGCAGCACTTCGCGTCCCTCGACCGCCCGCGCAATCAGCACGTTCCGGCCTTCGACCCCCTGGTCCAGCAGACTCTCCGCCAGCCCCTCGCCGGTAAATACTGGTGGAATGAGATCGGCGTTGATGCCGTATTCCAGCAGAAGGTCGGCGGTACTCTTGCCAACTACGCCGATATCCGGTCCCTTCAGATCGCGGGCATCGAGCCCTTTTTCATAGAGCCTGTTGAAAAAATATCTGACCCCGTTCAAGGAGGTGAACAGTACCCAATGATACTCATCTATCCGCTCGAGGGCTTCGTCAAGGATGTCGTAGTCCTCCACCGGCTCGATATTGATCGTCGCGCACTCGTAACAGCTGGCTCCGTTCTCCTCGAGACCGGCGACCAGTTCGCTGGCCTGTTCCCTGGTTCTGGTGACCACGATCCGCTTGCCAAACAGCTCCCGTTTTTCAAACCAGTCAATCGTATCGCGCAGGTTGACCACCTCGCCGATAACAATCAGAGCGGGCGGTTTTATTTCTGCGTCGGCGACAATGTCGGCAATTGTCGCCAGGGTGCCGACAACCGATTTCTGCTCTGGAGTCGAGGCCCAGCGGACTACAGCCACCGGGGTATCGGGTGAGCGCCCATGGTCGATTAAATTCCTGACAATATTCGGCAGGTTTTTAATGCCCATGTAAACGACGATGGTGCCAATACCGGTGGCGATTTTGGACCAGTCGATGTTACTCGATTCCTTGGTGGGGTCCTCGTGGCCGGTGAGAAAAGCGACCGTCGCCGTGTAGCCCCGATGGGTAATCGGAATCCCCGCATAGGTGGCGGCTGCGGTGGCAGACGTGACTCCAGGGACGACTTCAAATTCGACATTGTTGAGGGCCAGAGTCTCCACTTCTTCTCCCCCTCTGCCGAAAATAAACGGATCTCCCCCTTTGAGCCGGACCACCGTTTTACCCTCCAGGGCGAAGTCGACCAGCTTCTGGTTGATCTCCTCCTGGGTGTGGGTATGCTTGACGCCGCCCCGTTTGCCTGCATAGACGAATTGGGCATCGGCAGGCACGTATTGCAGTAGCCTTTTGCTCGCCAGGTAGTCATAGACCACCACTTCGGCTTTCTCGAGGAGATAACGGCCACGCATGGTGATCAGCCCTGGATCGCCGGGACCGGCTCCCACCAGATACACCTTGCCTTTTTTTCTTGAAGCGCTCTGTTGTCCTTCCATAAGTAAAAAGGGCCGATCCCTTTTAAGGGCGGCCGTATCTAATGCTCATAACTGATCTGTTTCGAGGGGCCACGCTATGCTTATTGCCTCTGTTCAGCACACCGGGCGACCCGCTCGGGGCGGTTCTTCCTGGATAGCTCATTGATCAAATTCCGCCACCTTCAAGTGTAGCGAAAACCGCCCGAAAATGCAAAAAGGGGCATGTTCGTGGTGAACATGCCCCGCTGCAGCTGGCTCTGTCTGTCCTATCCTTACTCCAGACCGCCCATAATCGAATCGGTCACCTCTTTAATGGATTTCGAACCGTCAACGCTGATTACTTTAGGCCCCCCTGCCTGCTTGAAATAATTGACCGCAGCCATGGTACCGGTCTGGTCGTCATAATAGATGTTGTGGCGCTTGTCGATGGCCTCTTCGTCCTGGTCATCGGCCCTGGTTTTTAGATCACCGCCGCAGACCCGGCACACCAGTTTGCCGTCTTTTTCCACCGGCTTGATGGCAGCAAAGGCGATATGGTTCGGGTGGTTATTGTCATTGACACAGAGACGACGGCCCATGATACGCTCTTTGGCAATCTGCCGGTCAAGAACGATCTCGATTACAAAGTCAAGCTCGATACCGGCCTGCTTCAAGTTCTCGGCCAGGGTGATGGCCTGATCCTTGGAGCGGGGAAAACCGTCGAGTACCCACCCCTCAGAGCAGTCATCTTTCTGCAGCCTTTCGATCATCATCGGGATAGTGATGTCGTCCGGCACCAAATCACCGCGCTCGATATACTCTTTTGCTTTTTTCCCGAGTTCGGTTCCGCCGCCGATATGTTCTCTGAAGATTGCCCCTGATTCGATATGGGGAATACCGTATTTGTCTTTAACGATTGCTCCCTGGGTGCCCTTGCCGCTGCCGTTCGGCCCGAAGGCCAGAATATTCATGCTCATCTAATCTCTCCTTTTCTTTGAACTCCGATTATACAGTAAACCTCGGTCGAGGAACTCGCTCGTTTTATATGAATCAGGCGCCGATTGAACCGCAGGATTGATCAGCCGTGAAAAACGAGCTGTGATTATAGCCGAAATGGCTGGTCCGGGCCACTAAAATATCTGAGCTATTATTTTGACTTTCACCCTGATAATGGGTAATTTTGCCAAATTAATCGGCCGTGTGATGTCAGGCAATCGGGCTCTGTTGTCATTGACCGGCTCTGAATCCCAAGCCAAATTTCACAGATCATGGAAAAAATTCGTGTCGGACTGATCGGTTTTGGAACCGTCGGCAGCGGACTCGCTCAGACGTTGCTCTCCCAGCGCGAGAGAATAGTGCAGAAAGTCGGTATTCCCATCGAGCTCAGCCGGGTTGCCGATATCAATATAGCCGCCCTGCCTGACGACTATGAGGATGTTGTGTTAAGCGCTGATGCAGGCGATATCATAAACGATCCGGACATCGACATCGTCGTCGAACTGATAGGGGGCACTGAACCCGCCAAGTCATTCATGCTCGAAGCCATCAAGCGTGGCAAGCACGTGATCACCGCCAACAAGGCATTGCTTTCGACCCATGGCAGGGAAATCTTCGAAGCGGCGGCGGCGCATCGGGTGGAAGTGGGCTTTGAGGCCAGCGTCGGCGGCGGCATCCCGGTGATCAAGGCCCTCAAGGAAGGGCTGGCGGCCAACCGGATCGAGGTTATCAGGGGCATAATGAACGGCACCGCCAACTACATTCTGACCATGATGACCGAACATGGCACACCGTTTGAGGAAGTGCTCAAGGATGCCCAGGAGAAAGGCTTTGCCGAGGCCGACCCGACCTACGATGTGGAAGGTATCGACACCGCCCATAAATTGGCGATACTGATGTCCATCGCCTATGGGCAGCATGTCCACCTGGATGATATCTACGTGGAAGGAATCAGCAGCATCATGCCCATCGATATAGATTTCGCCAAGGAGTTCGGCTACCGTATCAAACTGCTGGCCATCAGCAGAAACCACGGCAGTCACGTGGAGGCTCGGGTCCACCCGACCATGGTTCCCCAAAACTCGATGCTGGCTAATATTAACGGATCTTTCAACGCCATTCAGATCACCGGCGACACGGTCGGTGATACTCTTTTATACGGCCACGGCGCCGGCATGATGCCTACCGGCAGCGCTGTGGCGGCCGACGTGATCGACATCGCCCGCAACATCATCTCTGGCTCGATCAACCGGGTACCGCCCCTTTCCTATCTGCCCGAGAACTTTACCGCGCCCTCCATCACGCCAATGGGTGAACTCACCTGCCCCTATTATTTCAGGGTTACCGTTCTGGACGAACCGGGCGTGCTGTCGGCCATTTCCGGCATCCTCGGCAAACATGGGATCTCCATCCGCTCGGTGATCCAGAAAGGAGAAAAGGCGGGCAAGCCCGTGCACGTGGTACTGCGCGCCCATATGGCTCTGGAATCGTCCGTGCAGAAGGCGGTGGCAGAAATCAACGCTCTTGACTTCTGCACCGAGCCGACAGTGACCATCCGTGTGCAGATTGACGAGGATTAACCCGGGAGCCAACTGAGTCGATCATGAAATATCTCCTCCTCGTCGGTGACGGCATGGGTGATCACCCCATCCCCGAGCTTGGCAATAAAACGCCCCTGGAGGCTGCCTCCACCCCGGCCATTGATGAGTTGTGCCGCCATTCCACTCTATTCGAGGTGGCGACCGTGCCCGACGGATTGCATCCCGGCAGTGATGTGGCCAACATGTCACTGCTGGGCTACGATCCGACCATTTACTACACCGGCAGAGCGCCGCTCGAAGCGGCCAGCATGGGAATAGATCTGGCAGTCGACGAAACGGCCTTTCGCTGCAATCTGGTGACGCTCGAGCATGAAGATGAGCGCACTCGCCTGGTAGATTTTTCCGCTGGCCACATCAGCAATGAGGAAGCGGCGGAGCTGATCGCGGCGATTGAGCAGCGGTGCGGCAGCGAACGGTTTCGTTTCTGTGCCGGAATCAGTTATCGTCACCTGCTGGTGGTAAAAGATGCGGTAGCCGAAGTGGCTACCGTACCGCCTCACGACTACATCGGCAAGGAAGTGACCGACCATTTCCGCTCCTATCTTGCTACTGCCGAGTGGGCCCGCCTGGTGCAAGAAGCCCAGCGGATTTTAGCAGAGCATCCGGTGAACCGCCGACGTATCGAGCAGAAAAAACGCCCGGCCACCAGCATCTGGCCCTGGGGCTCGGGGAAAATGCCCTCCATGCCGACACTGGAAGCCCGGTTTAAGATCAACGGCACGATGATTTCCGCGGTCGACCTGCTGAACGGGCTTGGGGTCTGCGTCGGACTCGACATCGCCAAAGTCGAGGGCGCCACCGGCTATATCGATACCAATTACGAGGGCAAGGCCGAAGCGGCCATAGCGGCGCTGGAGAAACAGGACTTCGTCTTTGTCCATCTCGAAGCACCCGATGAAGCCGGCCACCAGGGCAGGCTCGATCACAAAATTCAGGCCATCGAAGATTTCGATCAGCGCATAGTCGCCCCGATCATTGCCTCCCTGCGGGCCCGCCAGGAACCGTTCCGAGCAGTCGTCACCATGGATCATTTCACCCCTCTGTCACTGCGGACCCATACCGCAGAACCGGTTCCCGCCCTGATCTATGATTCCAGGCAGAAAATCAACGGCTCGGATTTTTCCCTGGACGAGCGCCTACTTAGCGGTGACAACGGACTGACGCCCATTGCCGGGTATACCTTGATCGAATATCTGCTCGAGAAAAGAACCCAGCATGGTTGAGCCGGCCCCTTTCATATTCACGACCCAGGTCCGGGTTCTCTACGGAGACACCGATGCGGGAGGAGTCGTCTACAACGCCAACTTTCTGCGTTATTTCGAACAGGGCCGCACTGAACTGATGCGGGCCCATGTCTGCTCCTACAAGAAAATCGAGGAAATGGGCCTGATTCTGCCGGTCACGGAAACCTATGCCCGCTACAAGGCACCGGCCCGTTATGATGACCAGCTCACCATCGAAACCTCGATCAGCGAGCTGAACAAATATACCTGCAGGTTCAATTACCGGGTCACCAGGCAGGACCAGGAGCGGTCCAGGCCAACCCTGCTGGTCAAGGGCTATACCGTCCACGCGGCCGTCACCAGAGAGGGCAAACTGGCCCGGCTCCCGGAAGAAATCATGGCGCGACTCCGGGTGCTGGTAAAGCCGCCCAAAAATCAGCGACACCCTAAAACCGTTTGACTTTATTACACGCCGTGCTATATTTGCATTTCGCAACGCGGGGTGGAGCAGTTCGGTAGCTCGTCGGGCTCATAACCCGAAGGTCGGGGGTTCAAATCCCTCCCCCGCTACCAAATGATATCAAGGACTTA
>JARFQM010000331.1 GCA_029287755.1 Desulfofustis sp.
TCGTAGAATTTACCGGTGCCGACGCCGTGGGCGAGCCGATCAATTACGATGGTGCCATCGAAGCCGGCCACCTCGGTGCCCTTTTTGGCCGGATGTTCAGTCACTCCCACGAGCTTGAGCGGCAGAGTGAGATCATACTTCTTGCCTTTGACGGTCAAGGTGCCTGCCACATCGAACATACCGTTTCCCGCGTCGGTGATTTTGGTCGAAGCGAAGGTAATCTGCGGAAACTTGCTGCTTTCAAAAAAATCGGCGGACAGCAGGTGTTTGTCCCTTTTGGTGATATTGGTGTCGATGGAGTCCACCTCGATGGTGAACACAAAACTGGACTGATCGAGCTGGGCCGGATCGAAGTTCACTTCGATATCAAACTCGTTGAAGTGACCGCGCGTCTTAGAGAAGATGTGGTCGACGCTGAAATAGATGGCGGAATGGGCCTTGTCCACTTCCCACGAGCGGGCGGCGCCGAAGACGAGGGAGCTGCTGGTGATCAGCAGCAGGGTAAGAATCGATGTCATCATGGTTTTCATGATTGCCTCCTTATTACGATGAATTGCCGGCCTTGTGCCCCCCCAAGAATTTCAAGCTGATAATCCACACTACGACCAGGATGAAAAGCGTGAGGAGAAGGACACGGGGTATTGTTTGTTCAAACGATTCACTGACGAACAGTACATGTACGGTGACCAGCAGCATGGCCAGGTAGCCCGCCGGTCGATGAAAGATTTTCCAGATTTTATAGGGCAGACGAATGGCCTGTCGAAAATAGGAAGAGCCAACCAGCAGGATGATGACGATGAACAGGGCGCCACCCACCATTTCGGGCCAGAACTTCTTTCCCAATGGCAGGTTGGCCAACCCTTCCGGGACAAGGACCAGTAAAATGTGGCTGGCCGCCAGCACCAGAAGTGCCATGCCATTGAGCCGATGCCAGCGCAGCAGCTTGACCGGTCCAACAAGACGGTCGAGAAAATAGCCTCTGGCAGAGAGGATAATCTGCAGGTAAAGAAGGATGAGTCCGACCAGGCCCAGGTAGTGGGCGGCGAGCAGCATCGCCCTGTCCACTCCGGTCTTGTACCAGAGCGTGGTGGTCTGGTAGTAGGACGGAATCGCCAGGAATACCGAGAGCACCAGCAGAAATGCTGCTGCCAGGACGACCCTGTAGATCGCCAACCGAAATTCGGTTGGCGACTGTGATGTTGTGGTGGTGCTCATAGCTGTTGTCTGCAAATACCATCTTCAGGGGGTGCTCCCCTCACAGGCAAGACTATTTTACCTGCCCTTCACCAAGTCAACGCCGGTGAGGTGAGTGAGCTGTCGATCACTCCTCGGGATTACCCGCGGTCCAGGCCCGCTCTATCTCCTCCATATCGACGTTGGTATCCATACGCATCAGCTCTTCCAGATCAGCGTTGTGCTTCTGATACATGGACACATAGCTGTCACGGTCACTTTTGAATATACGGTGGAGTTCGGGGAGCATCTCCTCGTCTTTTCTTCTGAACAGCCGCATGAGCCGGTGCGCCTCATAGGTCGGCATGCCGAGAAGCTGCAGGACATCGCAGCCCAGGGCCAGGGCGCTGTCGAAGGTCTCGCGTTTGATGACGCTGACACCCATATCCATGAATTCATAGGCTGCGGCTCGATCTGCAGCACTGACGGCAATCTGCAGATGAGGATAATGCTTCTGGCACAGCCGCACCAGAGCCCGTGCTTTAGCAACATTGCCGATGGTGATGATCAGCAGCTCGGCCTCCCCGGCCCCGGCCGCCTCGAGCAGGTCAAGCCGGGTCACGTCGCCGTAATATACCTCGAAGCCGAATTTGCGGAGCACGTCCACGTTGGAGGCATCATGGTCGAGAATTACGGGCCTGATTCCGGCCGAAATCAACAGTCGGCCCAGGTCGGTTCCGAGCCTGCCGAACCCAGCCAGGATAACCTTGTGGCCTGAACGGTCGATGACATCGCTGTCTCTTTCCTCCTCTGCAGCTGAATCGCGGGCCAGGATTTTCTCATGCAGGATGAAGAACAGCGGGGCGAGAAACATCGAGATGGCAACCGCTGAGATCAGCGGGTCGATGAGCTCGTCCGTGAGTACCCCGTTGGTCTTGGAAAACTGAAAGAGGACGAAGGCGAACTCTCCCCCCTGCGCCAGTGCGACCGTCAGCAGTCGCCTCTCTTTTGGAGCCATTCTGAAGATCAGCCCGACCAGGTAGAGAATCATCCACTTGATGGCGATCAGGCCGATGACGAGTCCGCTGATCAAAGCCATCTCGTCGCCGATGAGGCTGAAGTTAAGGCTGGCCCCGATGGAAATGAAAAAGATGCCGAGCAGCAGCCCCTTGAAGGGTTCTATGTCGCTTTCCAGTTCATGGCGATACTCGCTGTTGGCCAGGACCACTCCGGCAAGGAAGGTTCCCAGTGCCGGAGACAGGCCGACCATGGTCATCAGCAGGGAGATGCCGACGACCAGAGCCAGTGCGGCGGCGACGAAAATTTCCCTTACCCTGGTGGCGGCGATGGCCCGGAAGATCGGCCTGCTGCCGAATTTGCCGAGCACGAATATAAAGCCGATGGCCAGGAGGGTGACCAGGATGCGGAGATAGACCGGCAACGCCTGAATATCGAACAGACCAGCACCATGATGTCCGCCGCCATGGGCCGCGCCCGCGGCCAGAAGCGGCAGCAGGGCGAGCATGGGGATGACCGCCAGGTCCTGGAAAAGCAGTACTGAGAAAACCGAGCGCCCGGGAGGCGTGTCCATGAGGCCTTTTTCCCGCAGTGTCTGCAGAACTATGGCGGTTGACGAAAGCGCCAGGATCATGCCGACGGCAAGACTCTCCTGCCAGCTCAGAAAGAAAAGTGCCGGCGCACCTATGGCGATGGTGGAGAGAACGACCTGGGCCCCGCCCATGCCAATGATCGGTACCCGCATCTGCCAGAGCAGGGAGGGTTTGAGTTCCAGTCCGACCAGAAAGAGCATCATAACCACCCCGAATTCGGTGAAATGCATGACCTCTTCGATATCGCCGATCAGAGACAGCCCATAGGGACCGATGATGATGCCGGCAATCAGGTAGCCCAGTACCGAACCCAATCCCAATTTTTTGGCTGCGGGGACTGCGATTGCCGCGGCTGCTAAAAAGATGAAAAGTTGCAGAAGAAAATGTTCCATGGCTAAGGCTGCCTGATGACCCCGGTGAGGTTGCTGTTGAGATATGCGGAGTCGGTGACAGCCGCGAGATCGAGCTGTTCATCCCTGAGGGCCGTGACCAGCGAATGATAATCACGGGCATGGCTGCGGATAAGCCCGTCGGGCAGGCCCCGGTGAATGCCGAGTACGGCAAAGGGCGGCAGCCACCGCAGACGGCAGAGGTTGGCTGTTGCCCGGAAGGGGGCCAGCAACTCGTCAATGGTGAACAAATTCGCGCCTCGACTGCGATAGGTCGTGTCGTCCCCACCGGCGGTCAGGGCATGGCAATAGTATTTCCCCTCCAGCGCCCTGCCTTCAGAACCATAGGCCCAGCCGTGCTGGAGGACGAGATCCAGCCATTCCTTTATGATGGAAGGGGTTGAATACCAGTAGAACGGGTGCTGGAAGATAATGACGTCGTGTTCCTCACAGAGGCGCTGCTCGTGCTCGACATCGATGTAAAAATCGGGATAGCGGCGGTAGAGATCGTGCACTTTCACGCCGTCAAGACCGGTAACCGCCTCTTTCATGGCCCGATTCATGGTCGAGCGTGAGATGGCCGGGTGGGCGAATAGTATCAGAATTTTTTTCA
>JARFQM010000366.1 GCA_029287755.1 Desulfofustis sp.
TGCAGTGTCCTTGCCCCAGGGCTGGCCGGTCCAGCTCACTGACATGACTCCCTGATAGCGTCCCCGATTACCTGTTTGTGTCACAAGAGTGGTTCCAGCCAGAAAGGGCGCCATGGTGCCTTTAGAGGTGTCTCCTGCAATGACGATATCAACACGGGGGAACTGCTCTACCAGGTCCATGATAGCCGCGATCGGCATGGCGGCGAGCACCAGAATGAGATCACTGGACTCGGCGAGTTCAGGGAGCAGATCAGCAAGCACAGCAGTTGCATCTTTGATAACGAAATCCTTCGATTGGATCGTTGCAGGATCGGTAAGACCGACAATGGCTATTAAGAGATCGTCGATATTCTTGAGGCGGAACGGAGCGAATATGCGTTGACCCCGGTGATCGTATATGTTCGCTGAGGTCCAGGGAATACCCTGATCAGCGGTTTCCAGGAGCAGTACGAGACCTCCGGCAAGATCGTTGGGGCCGATTGCCACCGCATCGAAGCCGAGTAACGTATAAATATCGGCAACAGCTTGGGCGCTGATGTACTCAACAGAGCCGAAGCCGTAGCGGCCCCTCAGGCGAAACAGCGGATTGCCCGCATCGACGGTGATTGCTCGACCAGCGGTGTTTTTCCGGATCTTATCTATAGTGTGCGCCTTTTGGGACAGACCGCCCAAACGTCCCGAGCCTCAGCCGCATGGTTCGAGTTCTCCATCGACGTTGACCGAGTAAAGAATGGAAAACTTTACTTCAGCGGCTGAGGCGACGGAGACTGCACTGCCGCAGAAACACAGGCAGAAAAAAAGATTGAGGATGACGAGCGAGCTATAGTTCATTTTTTTTCTTCCGTAAAATTTCACGCCATTTGTCAAGCCGGTCTTTGACAATAGCCTCGTAGCCCCGGTTTTCAGGCTCATAGAATCTCTTCCCGGCAACGTCTTCCGGAAGATGGTCCTGATCGACCACCGCATCCGGTGAGTCATGGGCATACAGGTAGCCTTTGCCATACCCGAGTTCTTTCATCAGGTGAGTGGGGGCGTTACGAATATGCAGGGGGACAGGGAGCGACCCGGTTTTCCTTATCAATTCCCGCACCGACTTCGAGGCCTTGTAAACGGCGTTGCTTTTCGGGGCCGTGGAGAGATAGACAACAACCTGCGCAAGGGCCAGTTCTCCTTCAGGGGAACCGAGCATGTGATAGGCGTCCCTGCCGGCCAGCGCCTGAATCAGAGCCTGGGGGTCGGCGATGCCAATATCTTCTGAGGCAAAGCGGATGAGCCTGCGGGCAATATAGAGAGGCTCCTCACCGCCCTCGATCATCCGAAAAAACCAGTAGAGCGAACCATCCGGGTCAGAGTCCCTTAGGCTTTTATGCAAGGCTGAGATCAGATTGAAATGTTCCTCACCGTTTTTATCGTAGCGCAGGGTCCTTTTCTGGCTGGCTTCTTCGATGTCTGCCAGAGTTATTATCGGGGCCCGGCTGTGTGCAACTGACCGTTGTCTGGCCAGGTTCGAAGCCAGTTCGAGAATATTAAGACAACTGCGGGCGTCGCCATCGGCCGCCTCAATAAGAAGAGCACGCGGCTGTTCGTCAAGCCGCAGGTTATAAGATCCCAATCCATGCTTACTGTCCTCCAGGGCGTTAAGGACAATCTGCTCAAGGGTTTCAGGAGATAAGGTTTCGAGCACCAGAACCCGACATCGGGAGAGCAGGGGGGCGATGACTTGAAAAGAGGGGTTTTCTGTGGTTGCGCCGATGAGTGTCAGCAAACCGCTTTCAACATGGTGCAGAAAAGCATCCTGCTGGCTCTTGTTGAAGCGGTGAATTTCATCGACAAAGAGGATAGTCTTGAGCTTTTTGTCGGCCTGCGTTTTGCGGGCCTGCTCGACAATTTTGCGCACCTCTTTGACGCCCGAAAGCACTGCCGAGAAGAAAACGAAATCAGCCTCTGTTGCGGCGGAGATGATTTTGGCCAGACTCGTTTTGCCGGATCCTGGCGGGCCCCACAAGATGAGAGAAGGCAGTGAATCTCCTGCAAGCAGTTGTCTGAGTATGCGCCCTTCACCAACAAGCTTTTCCTGGCCGTAAAAGTTGTCTAATGAATCTGGCCGCATGCGATCGGCAAGCGGGGCACGTGGTTCGCTCATGGGTACCGTGAAGTTGAGATCGAGGCTGGAGCAGGAGTTGATCCCGTGATATTTGATTGATTAAATATATTTCAGAATATACCCTGAACGTATGAAAGTGAAAGGATTTTCGGACAATAAGAAGAGCTCAGTCCAGGCCCGAAAGGTCGATGAAATCAGATTACAGGCCCTGCTGCCTGTGTATAAGTGGGGCAACCGACTGCTTCAGGCCGACAGCGAAGAGGAGATATGCAATCTGGTCGGAGATGCCCTGCAGGAGGAGGTTGGGGCTACTTCCCTCTCGGTAATGCTCCTGGATGAAACCGCTTGCTGTCTGCGCATAGTTGCTGCGCGAGGATTAACTGAGGAGGTAATCGACCAGTCCAGGGTTAAGTCCGGCGAAGGTATTTCCGGCCTGGTATTCGCGACCAAGGCACCGCTGGTTATCAACCGGGCCGATAAGACTCCCGAGGAGATACAAGCGCTGCTAATCAGAAACGAGCTGTCGTCCTCTGTTTCATTTCCACTGGTCAGCAGAAATGAATCTTTAGGCGTCATCAATATTGGCCGGCACAATGGTCGCCGCAGCTTCCAGGGTTCAGATATCGAATTGGTTTCAATTCTGGCTCAGCTCACGGTGCTGGCAATTGAAAATATAAGGCTGCACAGGCAGAAGCAGGAAAATGTTAAAATCCGTACCCTGTTTGAGCAGTATGTTTCCCCCGAGGTCGCCCGGATTTTGCTGGATAAAGGCCAGCCCTTGATGGACAGCGGAACCATCCAGACGCTCACCGTCATGTTCGCCGACATCAGGAACTACACGCTCCTGGTACAACATCTTACCATCCCTGATTTGCGCGACTTTCTTGATGATTTTTTTAAGATGTTCACCCGGATTGTCTACGCTAACCACGGTACGCTTGACAAATTCATGGGAGACGGAGCCCTGGTAATATTCGGAGCTCCGACAGTCCACGAAAACCCTGCAGAGACCGCGGTCAAGACAAGCAAAGAGGTGATTCGTGCCTTCCGGTCATTGAGAAGTCAGTTGCTGAACCAAGACGGGATTTTTGCGCGAATCGGACTGGGCATAGGCATCAGCTGCGGTGAAATGTTCCTCGGCAACCTGGGATCCAGTGAGCGGTTCGATTATACTGTGGTGGGGCCTGACGTCAATATCGCCCAGCGTCTTGCCTCCAGGGGCGAAGGTGACAGCGTGTCATGTACTGACGTGGTAATGGAGGCATGCCGCGGCGAGTCTCCCGCTCTGAAGGCTGAAACCATGCGCCTCAAAGGATTTGCCCGGCCAATTACCGTGCATGAGATACTTGTGGAATAGCAATGCAGCCGGGGTGCGAGGTTTACCGAGAGCTTATCCGCAGCGCCAGCTGCCTTGCTGGAAGGCAACCACGTCATGGCAATGTAATTGCCTGCCTCGCCTCAGTTCCACCTCGCCATTGACTTTTACTTCTCCTTCAAGAATCATGAATTTTGCCTCGAGTCCGTCCTGGACGATCTCGGCCAATTTGAGGAACTGCCCCAGCCTGATGGGATAGCGATGTACTTTGACGATTTTTTCGGGCATGGTTCGATTAAGTAAGGGGACACAGCATCGAAATGATAGCCTTGCTCATCTTTTTGTGCACCAATAAAAGCATGCTCCTTGTCCAAAGGGGAATTATATAGTAAATTGATTGCCAATTTGATTTTACGTCAAATTTTAACTAGTTATACAGTTAACTTTATAAATCAAAAAGGTTTCAGGAGGATTGATATGACCGCCCCGATGCTCAGAAGGTTTTCCGTGTATTTCGTTGCAGGATTATTTCTGCTGATTATCTCAGGATGTGCTTCCCAGAACAAGCCAGTAGATATGGGAAGCAGTGTGGGTCCGTTGCCCAGCCCCGTCAGTAACTTTGCCGATATCAAAATACCGCCTGAGATGAAAGCCGATAAGAAGAAAACACTGACGATCAATACCGAATCATTTAACGGCGGTGTATATGTTTTTTCTGGCTACGTTGAAGTTGAATCGCTCAAAGACTTCATGCTTGCAAGCATGAAGAACGAGCAGTGGCGGCACGTGGGCGAGGCCTCTTACAACAATGTCCTGCTCGCTTTTACGAAACCGAATAAAACAGCCATCATAGTACTGCAGGGAGGAGGACTGGGAAAAATTGGGAAAACAAAGATGGAGATATATGTGACGGCTGATGCCGCCGCCGGCAAACAGCTCAACCCCTTCGGTGAACCGGTCAACAACTGATCTTTTCCTGTAAAAGCCCGAGCAGGAGCACCTAGCAGAAAATAGGTGAT
>JARFQM010000374.1 GCA_029287755.1 Desulfofustis sp.
GGCCTGGCAATTGCGATGATTGGCGTTGACAACTCGAGCGGTCTGCCACGTCTCACCGGGGGAAACCTGCATCTCTACGACGGGGTCGATTTCCTGGTCGCGATTGTCGGCTTGTTCGCCATCACCGAAGTGTTCTTTTTCATCGAAAGTCACGGTAAGCATTCGTCCCTCGGGGTGAAACTTGATAAAGTCAGCATTCCCTGGAAGGACATCATTGCCTGCCGCTGGGTCATGCTGCGTTGTTCTGTCGTTGGTTTTATCGCCGGCGTTCTGCCCGGTGCGGGCGCCTCTCTGGGCAGCTTCATGGCCTATATGTCGGAAAAATCAATTGCGGGTGAAAAGGGTGGTTTCGGCACTGGCGTCGCCAAGGGCATCGCGGCGCCCGAGGCTGGAAATAATGCTGCTGCCGGAGGTGCACTGGTGCCTATGCTGACCCTGGGTGTGCCCGGATCGGGGACAACGGCCGTTTTGCTGGCGCTCCTGATGACGCTGAACATCACCCCTGGCCCCACTTTATTCACCGAGAATCCCGAAGTCGTCTGGGGCTTGATAGCCTCGCTGTTGATCGCCAATTTCGTGCTTCTGGTGATGAACGTCCCCATGGTAAAAGTCTTTGTGCGTGTGCTGCAGGTGCCGGCCTGGGTTCTGATGCCCGGTGTGACGATGATCTCGTTTGTGGGTATTTATTCGTTATCGGGCAGCTATTTTGATCTGCTGCTGATGGTCGGCTTTGGTGTGCTGGGTTATATCATGCGCAAGCTCGATATCCCGACCGTGCCGGTCATCTTGGGCATTCTTCTGGGTGGACACATGGAAACAGCATTGCGGCGGGCCATGCTGCTGTCGGATGGTGACTGGACCTATCTCTTCTCTTCGCCCATTTCTATTGGTCTCTGGGTGGCCGCTGTAGCGGGGTTTATTGCTCCGATGTTCTTGCGCAACATCCTGAAGAAACCGCAAAGGGTAACTGACTGACGAAGTTCGTAGTTTAAGCACTTATTCTCTAAGGCCGAATCACGAGTTGGAGGGCATCCTCTGGTGAGGTTCTACCTCATGGGGGTAATTCCGTGGTGTTGAATTTTTTTTCAGCTCACAAGTGGAGATACAATCATGATAGATCACAAAGTTCACGCCTCGCCGTCAAAGAAGATGATCAACCGGTCCGACCAGCTCGCCTGGAAAATGGCAGAGGTTGCCTCGGATCCGGTGGCCGTGGAGCCGGATGCCGCCGAAATGATCATCAATCGGATCATTGACAACGCCTCCGTCGCCATTGCCTCGTTGAACAGATCTCCGATCAAATCAGCCCGGGCAATGGCCACCGCCCATCCGCGTCAAGGCGGGGCCACTCTTTTCGGTATCCCTGCCGCTGACGAATTTTGCGCTGAATGGGCGGCCTGGGCCAACGGCACCGCGGTACGGGAACTTGACTTTCACGACACCTTTCTGGCCGCGGATTACTCCCACCCCGGCGACAATATTCCGCCGATTCTGGCAGTGGCTCAGCAGTGTGACAGAGACGGTGACGACCTTCTCCGAGCGATTGCAACCGCCTACGAAATCCAGGTCAACCTGGTCAAAGGGATCTGTCTGCATGAACATAAGATCGACCACATAGCCCATATCGGTCCCGCCGCCGCCGCCGGCATCGGAACCCTGCTCGAACTCGGCAACGAAATCACCTACCAGGCTATTCAGCAGGCTCTGCACTGTACGGTCACCACCCGGCAGTCAAGGAAAGGAGAGATCTCTTCGTGGAAGGCGTTTGCCCCGGCCTATGCCGGAAAAACAGCCATCGAGGCGGTCGACCGCTGCATGCGCGGCGAGGGTGCGCCAAGTCCCATCTACGAAGGCGAGGACTCGATACTATCCTACCTGCTCAACGGCCGAACCAGTCGGGACCGGGGGGGCTCGCCATACGAACCTCACTACACGGTGGTGCTGCCGGCACCGGGTGAAGCCAAGCGGGCCATATTGGAAACCTACACCAAGGAACACTCCGCCGAATATCAATCCCAGGCCCTGATTGACCTGGCCTTCAGGATGGGAGAGAAGATCGATGACTTCGAACGCGTTGCCAGCATCGTCATTCACACCTCTCATCACACCCATTACGTGATCGGCACGGGTGCCGGGGATCCTCAGAAAATGGATCCCCACGCCTCACGGGAAACACTAGATCATTCCATCATGTACATTTTCGCAGTGGCGCTGCAGGATGGCCGCTGGCACCATGTCGACAGCTATGCTCCAGAACGCGCCCGGCGTCCGGATACGGTGAGATTGTGGCATAAAATATCAACCACCGAAGACCCTGAGTGGACCCGCCGTTATCACAGCCATGACCCGACGGAAAAGGCCTTCGGGGCGCGGGTGGTCATTACTATGCAGAATGGTTCCATTATCGACGAACAAATAAGCGTGGCCAATGCCCACCCGCTCGGTGCCAGACCCTTCGGCCGCAACGAATATATAAACAAATTCAGAATCTTGACCGACGATATTTTAGACCCATCCGAAAGCTCTCGATTTCTTGATCTGGTGCAGAACCTAGCGAATTTGACCCCGGAGGAAATCAAAACCCTGAATCCGGTGGTACCGGAGGGATACTTGATTGAGAACGAGCTGCAGGGGATATTCTGATGCTTTTTACCAGTAAGACAGCAGCCCAGAAACGTGCCGATTTATCCGCGCTGATGCAAGATGGCCGGCTTCATCAATTTCCCGGCGCCTTCAATCCCTTATGCGCCCAGTTGATCGAACGCAAGGGCTTTGCCGGGGTCTATATATCGGGGGCGGTCCTCTCAGCCGACCTGTGTCTGCCCGACATAGGTATCGCCACCCTGAGCGAATTCGTTGATCGGGGCCGCCAGATTGGCCGCGCCACGGATTTGCCGACCATCATCGACATCGACACGGGCTTCGGTGAACCCATGAGTGCGGCCCGGTCCATCAGGCTGATGGAAGAAGCCGGCATATCGGGCTGCCATATGGAAGATCAGCGCATGCCGAAACGGTGTGGCCATCTGGACGGCAAGGAACTGGTCCCGGTCAAAACCATGATGCAGAGAATTGGCGCCGCAGCGGGTGCCAGACTCGATGGCAATTTTCATCTGATTGCCCGCTCGGACGCCCGCGCCATAGAGGGGCTCGATCGAGCCATAGAGCGCATGAAGGCCTACGTCGATGCCGGGGCCGATATGATTTTTCCCGAAGCCCTGGCCAGCGAAAAAGAGTTCGAGGCTGTCCGGTCCGCCATCGCTGTTCCGCTGCTTGCCAATATGACCGAGTTTGGCAAGAGCAGGCTGCTGAACAAAAAAGAACTCGAGGATCTCGGCTACAATATGGTCATCTATCCGGTTACCACACTGCGACTGGCAATGGGCGAGGTTGACCGGGGTTTGGAGACGATCCTGCGCGACGGCGATCAGAACGCTGTTCTCGATCGGATGCAGCATCGAAAAGATCTCTATGATCTGCTCCGCTATGAAGACTACAACCGCTATGATCGTGACCTTTTCAATTTCCGTGTCGGTGACACTCCTCTGAAATAGCGCACATTAAAGATCGGCGCCGACGGTGCCTCCCTGCTCAGGCCCACTATCACGATGATGCGGCGAGGCGTGAAGGAATCAGCGACTAAGCACCTTGGAGGAATAGAGGCCGTTGATGTAGGTGCTGTCTTCTTCGGAGATATCCTTGAACTGGAAACCGATTCGATAGCCGTTCTGAATCTCCGCCGTCTGCCTGGCCACCGCCCGGCAGACGATCTTGCGCCGTCCCATGAACAGTCCAATCTTGGCCTGCTGTCCTTCCTCGAGTGGTTTTTTCAGGGTGACCGCTATTCCGCCGCCGCTGATGTCGCTTAATGTGCCGTCGATGGTAAACCCCGCTGTCGCCACTCGCACCGGCACCGCCTTGACCTCAAAGATTTCCGTGACATCGCCGAACGTCAAACGCTCGAACCTCCTATTACCGAGGGAGTCGTTGGCCGAGTAGTCCCAGTCCATCTGCAACCCTTCCAGCGAAGGGATTTCGTCCCAGCCCTTTTTCTTATCAGACATAGTCCACCTTTTCTCGGTTCTGCTGCGGGTAGCTTCGCACAGCTCGGTTGGTCATGTCTATAATTTACTCAGTATTACGGTGATGTACAACCCTGCCTAGTGTGTCACGGCGGGGCACGATCGGCAGGGTGTTCCCCTCTATCGCAAGAGTCAGACCTGACCCGTGGTTGGACGGCCTCAGGTCTTGCGCGGGGTCACCCTGGAGATGTAGTCCTCGACACTTTTCTGCAGGGTTATCTCCGCCAGCTGGGCGCAGTGCAGGTGGGTTTCGGGCAGTTGCCCGACAAGATCCATGATGCTGACCATGTTGATCTTCTTGACTTCGGCGATATGTTTGTCACGGGCCAGCATGGCCGCCGCCTCCACGCACAACTTGGAGTAAGAACAGCCATCCGTCCAGCTGTGGGTCGAAGTGACCACGCCGTCCTCGATCTGCAGCCCGATCTCCATGGTATCCCCGCAGTTGCCCGACACTTTCGCC
>JARFQM010000388.1 GCA_029287755.1 Desulfofustis sp.
GAACAGATCAAACAGGCAACCGAGTGCGCGGTGGCGGCTCGAGCCGACTACGTCAAGACTTCCACCGGGTTTGCCGGCGGCGGCGCCACCGTTGAAGCGGTGCAGGCCATGCTCGAGGCGGCTGACGGCAGGATCGAGGTAAAAGCTTCGGGCGGCATCCGGGATTTTTCCCAGGCCCAGACCTATATCGACCTGGGGGCGACGCGGCTCGGGGTCGGGTATCCGGCCGTAGCGGCTATCTGCGCAGGTGTACCCGCGTCTGAAGGGGCTCAGGGCTCAGACTATTAAGAGCCGATGGAGAAACCAGCATGAGATCAACTCGGTTTTCAGCACAAAAGGTTCATTCGCATCTGCGCCCGCGCACCAGGGTATTCGGGGTAAGCGGAAGCCCGCGCAGAAACGGTAACTCCGACATCCTGTTGAAAAGTATCCTGACGGGTGTTGCCCAGCACGACCTGTCCTCGGAATACCTGAATTTGACGGATCTCCAGTTCCAGGGCTGTATCGGCTGCGAACGGTGCAGAAAAGATAAGATCTGCACCGGACTGGTCGACGGTATGTCGGTGGTTTATGACAAAATTATCACCTCCCAGGGGCTCATTCTGGTATCGCCGACCCACAACTATAATATCACTTCCTGGATGAAGGCCTTTATCGATCGACTCTATTGCTTCTATACCTTTGACAACGATCGTCCCCGCAGCTGGTCAAGCCAGCTTGCGAACCAGGGCAGAAAAGCGGTGATTGCAGCGATATGCGAGCAGGAAAATAAGTATGACATGGGCTTTACCCTGGAAGCGATGAAACTGCCCCTGGAGGCCTTGGGCTACAACATAGTCGGGGCACTCTCGGTATTTAAAATTTTTGACAAAGCCGGAGTCAAACACGACGATCAGGCCATCAGAAAAGCCCGGGAACTTGGCGGCAGGCTTGCAGATGCGCTTAACAACTGAAGATGATCCATAAACTGAATTCAGCTCCTCTTCGGCGAGGAAAAACTGTTCTCAGCCGGGACAGCGACATCGCCAGGCAGATATCTGAGTTGCTGGGCGCCAAGCGAGACTGCCGTCCCATCATATTGAATGACACTCTTATCCTTCAGTCTCTGGTGAAATAAGCGTGCGCGCTTATCCGGGCGCTCTTGCCCCCGTCGATCTGCCTTAGGGACAGCGGAGTTCGCGGCGGACCCACTGGCTGACGATTTTGAGCAGATGGTCAACGCCTGCTGAGACCAGGTCTGATTCCCCCCGCATAGCCACTTGGTAATGAACGAAGACCTGGAGCAACACCCCCGCCAATCCTGCTGGCGCCAGCAGGATTCACTACAGAATATCGTTAGCTTGACATCCGATACCTTGCGTAATAGTATTGTGCAAAATAAATTTTTATAATAATGTTTTACTAAATATATTATTGCGGCACTCATTTCTTCGCAGGGGCAGGGAATAAGCCCGGCATCTCATTCACGTCCCCCTGGTCACACTTCACAGGTTCAGTTATGGCTCAGATAGAAATAAAAAACTTGTTCAAGATCTTTGGCGCCACCCCCTCAGCTGGTCTAGATCTGGTGCGGGCGGGTAAGACCAAGGAAGAGATTCACGAGCAGACCGGCCTGACGGTTGGCGTGCAGGACGCCAGTTTCACCGTCAACTCGGGGGAGATCTTTGTGGTAATGGGGCTTTCCGGATCCGGCAAATCGACCCTGGTGCGGATGCTGAACCGGTTGATAGAACCGACTTCTGGCGCGGTAATTGTTGATGGCGACAATGTCATGGAGATGGACAAGGAAAAGCTGGTCGCGTTCCGCCGCAACAAGACGAGTATGGTGTTTCAGTCCTTTGCCCTGATGCCTCACCAGACCGTGCTCAACAACGTGGCCTTCGGGCTCGAACTGGCCGGGGTGGATAAAACACAGAGGTACGAGCGCTCCATGGACGCCCTCAAGCAGGTGGGTCTCGACGGCTGGGAAAAATCATACCCTAAGGAGTTGAGCGGCGGCATGCAGCAGCGTGTGGGCCTGGCCCGTGGACTTGCGGTCGATCCCGATATCATGCTGATGGATGAAGCCTTTTCCGCCCTTGATCCACTGATTCGGACCGAGATGCAGGACGAGCTGCTGAAGCTGCAGGACCGGCACGAGCGGACCATTGTGTTCATTTCCCACGATCTCGACGAAGCGCTGCGCATCGGCGACAGGATCGCGGTCATGGAAGGGGGCAGAGTCGTGCAGGTCGGGACTCCGGAAGAGATACTGCAAAATCCCGCCGATGAGTATGTGCGGGCCTTTTTCCGCGGGGTCGATCCCACCGGAGTGATCGCTGCCGGAGATATTGCCAGGGATTCGCAGCCCACCGTGATCTGGCACACTGCCCAGGGCAGCCCTCGGGCCACTCTGGAGATGCTCAACAACCGGGATATGGAGTTCGCTTACGTACTCGACTCAGAACGTCGGTTCTACGGCATTGTCTCGACCGATTCACTAAGGTCGGCAATCGAACTGGGCGCCACGAAAATAGATGAAGCTTTTATCAAAGAGGCCAAGGCCGCCAAGGTTGAGGATTCCATGCAGGATTTCCTTCCCGAGGTAGCCTCGCATGCCTGGCCGGTGCCGGTGGTTGATGAAAACAACATCTATAAGGGCGTCGTCTCCAAGAATCTCTTTTTGCGCACCCTGCACCGCGCTGACAGCGATATGCAGGCGGCCCAATAACCCTGCCCTGTAAGGAGCACAGAAAATGTTCAGTTTTGAAGATAAAGTAATCCCCCTCGATTCCTGGATTACTGATTTTATTGATTGGCTGGTTGAGGGGTACCGCTGGTTTTTTCAGATAATCAAGTGGCCGGTCGAATTCACCCTGACCGGCATCGAGCATGGCATTACTGCAGTGCCGCCGCTGCTCGTCATCGTCGTGCTCGGTGTCGTCGCCTGGCGAGTGTCTGGGATCAAGCTCGGCGTCTTTACAGTGGTTACACTGGTATTTATCGGACTGCTTGGCCTCTGGGAGGACACCATGGTCACCCTGGCCATGGTGCTCTGTTCGGTGGTCTTCTGCACTATTGTCGGCATCCCGCTGGGGATATTGGCCGGCCGCAGCGACAACTTCGAGATGGGTCTGCGTCCTCTGCTCGATGCCATGCAGACCACTCCTGCCTTTGTCTATCTGGTGCCGATTGTCATGCTCTTTTCCATCGGCAATGTGGCTGGCGTGCTGGCCACCATCGTCTTCGCCCTGCCGCCGATTATCAGACTGACCAGTCTGGGCATACGCCAGGTGCACCCTGAACTTGTCGAGGCCGCCCTGGCTTTTGGCGCCACTAACTGGCAGGTCCTGGTCAAGGTACAGATCCCCCTGGCCCTGCCGACGATCATGGCGGGGCTGAATCAGACAATTATGATGGCCCTGTCCATGGTCGTAATCGCTTCCTTGATCGGGGCCGGCGGACTTGGAGCCCCGGTGGTGCTGGGCTTGAATACGCTCGATATCGGCCTGGCCACCATAGGTGGTCTGGCAATAGTGCTGATCGCCATTGTTCTCGATAGAATTACCCAATCAATGGGTACTACAAAACAAAACTAAAGGAGGATGTTCATGTTTCAAAAGATGCTACTCATTGCTTGTGCCCTGATGGTAAGCCTTGGGGCTGCGGTAACTGTACAGGCCGATGGCCACATGCCCGGCAAAGGGGTAAAAGTGCAGCCGGCCCGGGCAACCTGGAATACCGGCTTTTTCCAGGAGGCTTTGGTTCGTCGGGCGCTCGGTGAACTGGGCTACGACGTGAAAAAACCCAAAGATCTGCAGAACCCGATCTTTTATAAAACGGTTTCATTGGGTGATGTCGACTATTGGACCAATGGCTGGTTTCCGAATCACGACGGCCAATTGCCCAAAGGCTTTTATGATAAAGCCGATAAAATTGGTTACGTGGTCAAGGCCGGCGGGCTGCAGGGCTATCTGGTGTCCAAAAAACACGTCGACCAATTCAACATAAAGTCCCTGGACGACTTCAAACGGGACGAAGTCAAAGAAGCCTTCGACAAGAATAAGGATGGCAAGGCCGATCTCACCGCCTGCCCTCCGGGCTGGGGATGTGAGCAGGTTATTGCCCATCACATGAAGGTCTATGACCTTGACGACCACATCAATCCTGTGAAGGCAGCGTACGAGGCCGGCATGGCCGCGACGATGGCGGCCTATAAATCTGAAGAGCCGATCTTCTTTTACACCTGGGCGCCGAACTGGACGATCTTCAAACTGAAGCCCGGAGAAGATGTGATGTGGATCAATGTCCCCGAGATCATGC
>JARFQM010000389.1 GCA_029287755.1 Desulfofustis sp.
ACTCTACAGGTCCCTTGCACTGGGGGCAGGCAAGTATGTCCAATAAGTCTTTGTTGATCATGATCACTCCTTATCATACTTTCAGGCAGGAAGAATTAATTTTGAGCCATTGTATACGGGAATACTGTAAAATTCGGATCAGCGCTACGCCTTAAGTCGCGTAAAAAAAAACACCCCAATTCTGGTCGTTGTCCCGAGCATAAAACAATCTCACTCACTACAAAAATTGGCTGAAAGGACAATTTTTCAAGGTACCGATAAGTCATCTGGACCTCGTTTGGGGGAAATGGTAGAATAGCAGAATTAAACGATATTGTCCTCAAAATCATCTACCGGTGACCAATAATGACCCGACCGATTGGCTTCGTTGGCGGCGGCCAGATGGCCGAAGCATTAATAAAAGGTCTGCTCCAGGCTAAAACCCTGAGGCCTGATAAAATATCAGTTGTTGAACCAGTGGATCGGCGTCGTGACTACCTCAAGGAAACTCATGACGTTCACACCGTTGCGGGCCCCGAAGATTTAGCGGCTGAAGTCGAGATATTTCTCCTGGCCGTCAAACCACAGGTCATGGGTTCGGTTCTGGCGTCCCTGAAAAAAATATATACCGGACAGTTAGTCGTCAGTGTCGCTGCGGGCGTACCCATTTCTGTCTATCAGCAAGAGCTCGGGGACAACTGTCCTATCATCAGAGTGATGCCCAATCTGGGCGCACTTATACAGGAGGGCGCCTCGGCCCTGTGCAGGAACGCCCTGGTAAACGATGCTGATCTCGACTATGCCACCTCTCTTTTCAATGCAGTGGGCAGTGCGGTTGTAGTGGAAGAAAGATTGATGGATGCAGTTACCGGTCTCAGCGGGTCTGGACCGGCCTATGTCTTCAGTTTCATCGAGGCCATGATCGATGCGGGTGTAAAAACCGGACTGAGCCGTGATGTCGCCCGGGAACTGACTGTCCAGACCGTTTTGGGAGCAGCAATGTGCCTCAAAGATTCAAGTTCTCACCCCGCCGTTCTGCGTGACCAGGTTACTTCGCCGGGAGGCACCACCGCCAGCGGCCTCTATCAACTGGAAGCCGGGGCCTTCAAAGCAACCATCATCGAAGCCGTGGAAGCTGCCTGCACCCGCTCTAGAGAACTGGGGAAAAATTGATGGCATCACGGGCCCCATTCCTCCGCACCATCGACGACTTCCAGGTTCGGCGAGCCGGTATCATCGTCAAAAAGGATAACGCAGCAGCTGCTGATTATGCGCAGCGCCTGCAGGCCTGGCTCGAAGAACGCTCAATCCAGACAACGCTCAATGAATTGTCTCCGCAGCTCGATCTGGGAATCATTCTCGGCGGGGACGGAACACTTCTCCACGTTGCCGAAACAGCAGCCCGCTATGAAGTTCCAGTCATCGGGATCAATCTGGGTAATCTTGGTTTCCTCACTGAATTAACGGAAAGAGAGGCCAAAACGGCCCTGCAGGCGATCATCGGTGGTGCGGTGACCATGGAATACAGAACCATGCTCAAAGCACGATTGTTGACAAATGGTGAAGCCGACGAATATCGTTATGCCCTCAACGATGTGGTGATCAGCAAAAATGCAGCGGATCGACTGCTCTACCTGTCAACCAGGGCCGATAACGATTATATCACCACCTATAAAGCCGACGGACTGATAGTGTCCACGCCGACCGGTTCGACTGCCTATTCTCTTTCCGCCGGCGGTCCCCTGGTTCACCCTGGACTGGATACTATCCTGGTTACCCCGATTTGCCCGTTCATGCTCAGCAGCAGGCCCATAATACTGCCGGCAGACAAGACGATCAGCTCAACGCTCCAGGCGGACGAAGCGGGTGCTGCAGCCGACATTATCGTCGATGGTCAGAGAGGTTGGGAGATGAAACCCGGCGATACGCTCGAAGTCGCTCAAGCGGAGCATCCACTGCACCTGATTGTATCCACCGAAAAAGACTATTTCACCATCCTGAGAAACAAATTGAAGTGGGGAAGCGATACCTGAAGGCACCGATTTTCAGAATCTACTTCCTCTTTTTAATGCCGTATTTTTTCATTTTATACTGCAGCAGGCTCTTGGTGATGCCAAGCTGCTCGGCGGCTCTGGCCTGCACGTGTCCGGTCTTTTCCAGGGCCCGTTTCAGGAGCCGCTCTTCGATGGTATACAGCACATCGTTGAGTTCAACCGAATCAGGAACGTAATCCAGTATGTCTACTTCCCTGCTCCACTCCGAACTCTTGTCGATCGATACCGATTCGGGCTGCACGTCATCGGGCTCGATAATATCTTCATTACATAAAATCGCGGCCCGTTCTATGGTGTTCTCGAGTTCCCGTACGTTTCCTTCCCACGGCAGATTTACCAGCAGACGCAGGGCCTCCGGGGATATCTCAAGCTGCTGCTTGCCCAGGTTCGTTCCGCATTTCTTGATGAAATGATCGACCAGCAAGGGTATGTCGTCCATCCTGTCACGCAATGCCGGCAGGGCCAGATGAATCACATTGAGACGATAGAACAGATC
>JARFQM010000421.1 GCA_029287755.1 Desulfofustis sp.
ATGTGTATAAGAGACAGACCTTAACCACTTCTGGCGGAGTTCCGGCTTTCACCCCGACACCTCGCCATGTAGCCATCTCCACGTCATAACCCAGTTCCTTGGCCGTCGGGGTATCAGGAAACCCTTCCAAACGATCAGCTACCAGGAATACCGCCGGTTTCACATTACCGGCCTCGTACTGTCCCATGAACTCACTGGGATTCAGAACGCCCATGTCAATCACGTCGCCCAGCAGTGCGACGATGATTTCACCTCCGCCATCAAAGGGCACAAATTCGAACTCGACACCAGCTGCTTTTCCAAGGGCATAAGAAGCAACGTGGTCAATGCTTGCCATATGGGCCACGCCAATCTTGATACTGCCTGGCTTCTCCTTGGCTGCGGCGAGGATACCCTGGATATCCTTGTGCTTGCCATTTGTTTTGATTACCAGAGATTGGGGATCATAACAGCCTCGGGCAATACCGATGATATCGTCACGGCTGGCAGAGGTCATGCCTCGCGCCATCGTGGCCAAGTTGGAATTAGTCAGTGACACGATGGTGTAACCGTCCGCCGGCTGTTCCATCATGTGGTTGAGCATGCGGGCGCCGGAGCCGCCGCTCATGGTCGAGATTACGATCGGCACTTTGAGAATCCGGCGTAATCGGAGTGCGGCGGTTCGCGAGAAGATATCAGTACCTCCGCCGGCCGAGGAGTGGATATACCAGTTAATCTGCTTGTTCGGGTATTTGTCGTCGGCTGCAACTCCTGTTTGTGCGACAAGCCCGAGGGCTAATACTGCTACTGTCACGCTGAAAAGTAGTCTTTTCATAACATTCTCCTCCTGTAGGTTGATGGAAGACAGATCATCGTCTTTGCTAACCTGCCCATGTATGTAAAAGCGGAAGTTCACACTTCTCGCTTTCAGCATCATTCTTGCGCCGAGGTCACGCATCCATTCCATTGGCGTTGTAGAGCTGTCCGATCAGCAGGTTGAAATGTTCCTCTATCACCTTGATCGCTTCGTAGGAGTTGCGTTCCTGGATCGCCTGGACGAGCCGGTCATGGATGTCGAGGGAACGCTGCATCTGTTCGGGGTGCTTTTCCAGGTACAATTGACGCATACGCGGCCAGAGGGGCTGATCGGTAATGTCCAGAAGCCGTTCGACGACGCTGATCACGATGCGGTTTCCGGAAGCCTGGGCAATAGTGTAGTGAAGTTCATTGCCCATGCGGGTGTAGCTGTTAAAATCCCCTGAGCGGCCCAGGGCCCGTTTCTCGTTCCAGATCCTGGCGATATTCTCTATATCCCGGTCGCTTCCCTCTTCGATAGCCAGACTGACCGCGCCGGCTTCGAAGGCTTTGCGGGCCTGCAGGATCTCATACGGACTGTCGCTTTCGTCGAAGATATTCTTCAATTGGTAGGAAAGCCCGCCGAAATCCAGATGTTCCGCCACATAATTACCGTCGCCGGGCCTGCTTTCGACGATACCGATAATATGCAGGGCAGAAATGGCCTCCCTCACCGAAGGGCGGCTGACGCCCATCTGCTCGGAAATCAGCCGCTCGGCCGGCAGCCTGCTGCCGGACGGATACTCGCCTGACTCGATTTTCAGCAGAAGTTGTTCGGCAATGATGGCGCCTTTACTCTTGTATTTCGCCATTGTCATCTTGCCAAAAGGAACCATCCGGACCTCTCTCTTAGCACTGCATAACGTCGTTGCCGGCAACCGGCCTATGGCTGCAGGGCCGCATCAAGCACCCCGAGCTCTTCGAGGATAGGCTCCAGCCGTTTCTTGCTCAGCAGCCTGTCCTCGTTGCTGCGCGGCAGCTCGATATTCAAGGTGCCCTTGAAGTCAATATCGATCAGCCGCTTGAACACGGATTTGAAGTCTATCTTCCCTTCCCCAACAGGCAGGTGGTGGTCGAGGACCATGTCGTTGTCACTCACATGGGTGGAGATAATCCTGTCGGAATAGCGATCGATAAAAGGGTCACAGCCGCCGGGGAGCAAACAGGCGTGGGCGATGTCCAGGGTCAGCCCGAAATAGTCCGACGGTATCTCGTCGAAAACGCGACCCAGTTCGTCCGGGGTGACTCCCAGGTAAGCGACCTCGCAATCTTCATGCATCTTGTTCATGTTCTCGATACCAATCGGCAGCTCATATTTCTCGGCCAGTTCCACCACCGGCTTGTACGTCTCCACCAGGCAGCGGAAGACTTCGTCCATGAACAGGCTGAAGTGGTAACCGAAGTGCAGTACGATATATTCCGCTTCCAGGTCGTGGGCCAGCTGGACATAGTCGAGCAGGTGCTGCCGGGCGGCAACCCTCACCGTGGGTTCTATCTCCGCAGCGTTGACGAAGGAGGCAGAGTGGAGGCCGTAGCGCAGCCTGTATTTGTCCCTGAGCCGCTTGATCCCGTCGATCCGTTCCGGGTTCCATTTATCCAGGAAATTGTTCGGGTTGTTGCAGCTTAACTCCATCCACGGAAAACCGTTCTCGTGGGCGAAGGAGAAATATTCTTCCATCGGTTCAGGACCAGCGTTAAAGCACAGTTTCATACCTAACCTCCCGTTGTTACTGGTTTTTCAAACTACAGCCACATTTGTTCTGATAACTATCTAATATTATTTGCTAAAAAAAATTGGTCTGACCGGTTTTACCTGTAAGTCCACTTATAGTATAAGTGACTCATTCTGTCAACGGGAATAGAGCAGAGGGAGCAGACAAGACCTGTCCTTTAGAAAAATTGCGGGGTAGAATGGTCCCGTCTGGTGCTCGGGTAAGCCCAGGCGGGCGGGGATAAAATTATAGTTTCTGATAACAGGCTCTAAACCTGCGCACCGGCGTTTCTTCAGAGCGATCCAGATAATCCTCGAAAAAGAGTTTCCGAAAACCGAGTTCGGGTATAACGTCCACTTCATCTCGGGTAAGCGGCCATGGCATGGTCCCTGCTGACTCTGATGCAGTGCGGCCTCGACTAATCAGTACGAGTAATCCGCTGGGGCTGATTAGTTCACTGATCCTCAGCAAAGCTTCGTTGCGCAAAGAACCCTTGAGAACCTGCAAGGTGTAGGATTCCAGGACAATTTTGAAATGGTTCCGCCAGCTATCCGGCGAATCAAAGAGGTCGGCTACGAGATAGTCAACGGGAGAATCGGGAAACCGCGTGCAACATTGAGTAATGGCGCTGGGGGATATATCGAAGGCGGTGACTTCGTGGCCCTGGCGGGCCAGCCATTCGGCATCATCGCCAAGGCCGCACCCCACGACGAGCAGGTTTGTGGGAGGCCGCAGGTCTGGAATACGCTCATAGAGTTCCACCAGGTTGGGGTTCGGCTTCATGTCGGCCCAGGGTATGGGGTAGCCTTCAGCAAGGGCCAGCCGGTAAAAGCGCTCGAACCAGGCGAGCGGGTCGCCCTCTGCTATGGCCTTTTCAGCCAGCAGTCGGGGGAGCGATCTCGGGTCATGTGACTGGGGGACCATGTCTCAGTGCCGCATTCCATTGACAGGATATAAATACTGATTAGCAGTTACTTCATTATTGGTGAGCGAGCAAGCCATCTTACCATTTTCTGGAATACCAGTCATCATTGCGCCCTCGACTTCAGGGCGCCTCTATTTAGTCGCCTGCCTGAATAGATACAAAATCTTTTCTGTTGAGCCTTGTGCAAAACTAAGATTTTCGTTCAAAATCAAGGCATGCGAGAAATTTTACCACAGGCATATGATTGATATTGCGAGGATAAAACTTTGAGCATAAGGCAGAGCGTGGGCGAAAAGATCGTTTTGCACATGGCTCTGTTTTGAAAAAATGACATTGGTACCGCTTGCTCCGGGTATTTCATTCCCTTCAACAGATCCGCTTGAGCGGGTCTCATTTTTATCGAGGTAACACAATGACCAGCGCAGCTCCTAAACATTACACCCCGCAACTGGATCCAGAATCGGGCAAGGGGTTGACCAGAGAAGTGGCGGAGTTCATTCTGAGTACCAGATTCGAGGATATCCCCATTGCTGCGGTGAGGCTTGCCCAAAAGTCGATCCTGGATGGCTTTGGTCTCGCTCTGGCCGGCTCTGTTGCCGCCTCAGGAACCATGGTGCAAAAATATCTGGGCACACTGGCGAGCCCCGGTGAGGCGGTTGTCATAGGCACCCCACTTCAGACGAGTACAAGATTCGCCGCTTTTGCCAACGGTGTCGGAATTCATGCCGACGATTATGATGACACGCAACTGGCCGTTGCCTACGACAGGGTATATGGTCTGCTGACCCATCCCACGGCCCCCTGCCTTCCTGCCGCTTTTGCTGAAGCACAGGTGCTGAACCGGAGCGGCCGAGAATTCCTGGCGGCCTATCTCGTGGGGGTGGAAACAGAGTGCAAAATTTCCGAAGCGATATCGCCCCGTCATTATCAGCACGGGTTTCATTCCACGGCCACCTGCGGTCCATTCGCTGCAGCCGGCGCCGCGGGTAGATTGCGCGGCTTCGATCGGGAAGTACTCGAACGGGCTTTGGGAATCGCAGGAAGTCAGAGCGGTGGTCTGCGCGAAAACTTCGGCACGATGACCAAGCCATTTCATGCTGGCAGAGCTGCAGAGTCGGGCATTGTCGCCTGCGATCTCGCGGAAATGGGCTGGACCGCGACCAGCAAAATTCTGGAGGCCCCCCGCGGCTTCTTTCAGGCCCACGGTGGCGGTTACGCCCCGGAGGCAATCAGAGGAAAGCTCGGTGCGCCATGGACCTTCTCGGATCCAGGCATATCAATCAAACCACATCCTTCCGGTTCGCTGACCCACCCTGCCATGACCCTGGTGAGCGAGTTGATCGAGAAACACTCGATCCAGGCCAAAAACGTGATGCGGGTAGAAGTCGGTACCAATCACAATATGCTCAATGCTCTGATCCACCACCGTCCCGTCAATGAACTGCAGGCTAAATTTTCAATGGAATTCTGCCTGGCTATTTTATTGCTGGAGGGCAGAGCTCACCTGCAGGAGTTCACCGATCAGGTAGTACTGCGGCCTGACGTGCAGGAGCTGATCAAGCGGGTGGATTTCAAGGAAGATTCTGAGGCGGAAGCGGCTGGATACGACAAGATGACTTCCTTAATCACTATTCATCTCGAAAATGGAGAGAAGATAGAGGGCCGCTCAGACTACGGCAAAGGCTCGCCCAGCAATCCTTTCACCTACGATGAAGTAGCTGAAAAGTTCTACGGCTGTGCTGATTACGCGGGCTGGCCCAGGGCAAAAGCTGAAGAGATCGTATTACTGGTAGCCGAACTGGATTCTCTTACCAGTCTTGCTGAGCTGACCAAGGCTCTGGCCGTTTGAGAATTTATCAATCACCCTGAATGGAGGATACTACGTTGAAAATAAAACAAGTAAAAGCAAGCGTGCATCAATTTCCAGTGTATCTGCCGATGATCGATAAGCCGCTTGAGCACCGGATTTTCACGTTCTGCGAAGTTGAGACTGAGGAGGGGCACAAAGGCTTCGGCGTAACGGGTGCCTTTCTGCCCTGGTCGATCGTGATGGCGCTGCAGCACGATATCCTGCCCGTCATCAGGGACATGGACCCGAGGGATACCGAAGCCATCCATGCGAAAATATGGTGGACACTCAACACCCGCACCTATACGGGGGTCATCTCGAACGCCTTGGCTGCCCTCGATATCGCCCTCTGGGATATCAAGGGTAAAGAGGCCGGCCGCTCTGTGGCCCAGCTGCTCGGCGGACATCAGGACTGCTCAGATACCTATATCACCTTCGGCTATCCGTTTTTCGATCACGATCAGCTGGTCGAGTACGCCCAGAAATTTGTCGCCGAGGGCAATACCCGATTAAAGATGGTCGTCGCCTGCGACAAAGGCGGGTGGCGCGAAGACGCCCGGCGTATACGCACCGTTCGGGAGGCGGTGGGCCCTGATATAGACCTGATGGTAGACGCCAATTACAAATTCACGCCGCTGGAAGCACGTCTGCTGTGTCGAGAAATCGAGGATTTAAACCTGACCTGGTTCGAAGAGCCGCTGCACCAGAACGACGCCAGGGCGCTTGCCGACTTGCGCAGTCGCACTGACATCCCAATCGCGGCTGGCCAGATGGAGGGGCACCGCTGGCGCCTTCGCGAACTGGTGGAAAAGGAAGCAATCGATATTCTGCAGCCCAACTGCTGTTATAACGGCGGCTACACTGAATCCCAGAAAGCGGCCCACCTGGCCCAGACCTATAACCTGCCGATAGCAAATGGCGGAGGCTGGCCGATCTTCAACATGCACACCATGGCTGGACTGATGAACGGCACATGGACCGAGTTTCACTGGGGCATGTGGCAGGCGGGACAAAGATTCTTCAAAGGCTCTCCGGGACCTGAGAACAACCAGGTTAAAATACCCAATAAGCCAGGGCTGGGCTTTGAGCCCGACTACGATATGCTGAAAGACAGTCTCGTCAAAAACCCGGCTGAGCTATTGGAAGGCGGCATGTTGACCAACCGCGATCAATTTACTAAAGCATGAGAAACCGGTGTTTCTCCCACCGACGTGCGCTGAGAATATTCTCTCGAGCTGAAGATCCGCCAGCAGTTGCATCTGGAACATCGTGGCGTCTCAAATCATGTATCTCAACCAGCAGGGTGACAAATGAGAATTCTGCAAATCAAAGAAAGCGTTGTCTCAATAGCTTCTGAAATCCAGAATGCCTATATCGATTTCAGTAATATGACGGTTTCAATAGTTGCCGTCGTTACTGATGTGATCAAAGAGGGGGAACCGGTTGTTGGTTATGGCTTCCACTCGAACGGCCGCTATGCCCAGTCTGGGCTTTTGAGAGATCGATTTCTGCCCAGGCTGATTGAAGCAAAGCCCGAACAGCTGCTGGATAAACAGCGTGACAATCTCGATCCTTTCAAAATTTGGAATATTCTCCTGGCTAATGAGAAGCCTGGCGGCCACGGTGAAAGGTCCGTGGCGGTTGGAGTCCTTGATATGGCGGTCTGGGACGCAGTAGCGAAAATTGAGGAGAAACCGCTTTACAGACTGCTGGCTGAACGATTTAACAAGGAACAACCAGAGGAAGAGGTATTTGTCTATGCTGCGGGTGGATATTACTACCCCGGCAAGGGAATTGATGCCCTCGTGCGGGAGATGCGAGGGTATCTCGAAAATGGCTACAAGGTTGTAAAGATGAAAATCGGAGCGGCGCCCCTCTCTGAGGATATGAAACGGATTGAGGCGGTCCTCAAGGAATTGGCACACCATTTCGCTGCCGGGGATTCCCCTGGCGGTCATTTGGCGGTGGATGCCAACGGTCGATTTGACTTGAACACGGCGTTAGCCTATGCCCGTGAGCTCCAGCCACTGAATCTCTTCTGGTTTGAGGAAGCCGGCGATCCCCTCGATTATCACTTACAAAGTGAACTCGCCGCTGCCTACGATAACCCATTTGCCACTGGTGAAAACTTGTTTTCCCACCAAGATGTCGCCAATCTTCTGCGCTACGGGGGATTGAGACCCGAGCAGGATTACCTGCAAATGGATCCGGCCCTGGCTTATGGACTGGTTGAATACCTGCGGATGCTCGAAATTCTTGAGCAGTTCAACTGGTCTCCTGGTCGCTGCATACCTCACGGCGGGCATCAATTCGCCCTTCATCTGGCAGCGGGCCTGGGACTTGGCGGGAATGAATCGTACCCTGGTGTTTTCCAGCCATTTGGAGGATTTGCTGATGCCACACCGGTGCAGGACGGTTATATACGTTTAACTGATTATCCGGGAGTGGGATTTGAGGCAAAAGCGGATCTGATCAACCTTTTTCATAAACATTTTCAATAATCCAGGAAGGCTCTATTTAGATATACGGATTCTTTGCCATACTGATCCAGACCAATCTGACACCCCTCCGCACACTCGCCACTGTGCCTTAACTCAGAAGCTGAGATGAGCGGCCCCCGGCCTCTTTAAGCCTCTCCCTGCTCTCTATTACAGGGCACCCGGGGCGCCTGATAAGATTGGTGCTTTATCTTTTAGGACAATCGCGTTAGAGTCATCTCGTTCTGCATGCTCTGGCTAATGTGCCAGTTAAAACGACCTGCATGCGTGTCTTCTTGGGGGCAGGAAATACTGCACTGAATCTGATAGCTAGCCAGTATTGCGAAGCTCCGCAGAGAATCTTTTTGAGATCCGGGTTCTGCTATACGACGCGAGAGCTTTGCTTTTTTTAGGAGGATAGACATGAGGATCGTATTTATCGGCCAGGCGCCGTTCGGTAAAGAATCGCTGGAAGCACTGATTAATCAAGGAGAGAACGTGGTGGGGGTAATCACCGTCGAGGATGTTCCCCGCCAGAAATATCCCAACCCGGTAAAAGAGTGCGCCATAAAGAACGACATCGCACTCTACCAGGCGAACTATCTGAAAAAAGCGGAGGCGATCGACTGGGTGAGAACGCTGCAGCCTGATCTTCTGGTTCTGGGCTTTGTCACCGCCTTCGTACCCGTGGAGATGATCGAGTTGGCCCGCCACGGCGGCATAAATTACCACCCCTCGCTGCTGCCCAAATACCGCGGCGGCTCTGCCATCAACTGGGCGATAATCAATGGTGAATCCGAGACCGGGGTGACCATCCATTTTATCGACGAAGGCGTAGACACCGGGCCTATCCTGCTCCAGGAAAAGGTAGACATTACCCCTGACGATACGGTGAAGTCGGTCTATTTTACCAAGCTCTACCCGCTTGGCGTCAAAATGATCGCTGAGGCCGTGCGGCTGATCAGGGAGGGCAACGCAGTAACTGTCAAGCAGGACGAGTCCGCGGCTTCCTTCCAACCGGTGATTACCAGCGCCGATACGACGATCGACTGGTCCCAGACAACCAACCAGGTCTACAACCTGATACGAGGAGCCAATCCCAGCCCCGGTGCAGTGACCACCCTGGGCAAGCAGGTCTGTTTCCTCTTCGATGCAGCTCCCAGCGCCAAGAAAGGCGCTCCCGGTTCAGTCATTGACATAGCCGCCGATGCCTTCACGGTGGCCACCGGAGACGGAGCCATCACCATCACCTCAGCCAAACCGCCGGGACAGAAAAAGCTGGCTGCCGCAGATTTCATTGCCAGCCTCAACCTCAAGGTTGGGGACCGGTTCACCAGCTGAACGGCCCCCCACAAGGAACTTCCATGCTCTCATCTTTTCTGATCTACGGCTGCGTCGGCGCCTTTGTCGGCATCCTCGCCGGCCTCCTGGGCGTCGGCGGCGGACTTGTTATCGTGCCTATTCTGGTATTTTCTTTCAATTTACAGGGTGTCTCCTCCGAGATTATCATGCATCTGGCGCTGGGCACCTCACTGGCCAGTATCATCTTCACCTCTATATCCAGCTTTATGGCCCACCATCGGCGTGGAGCCGTCCACTGGATCATTGTCAGACGCATTGTTCTGGGGATTCTTACCGGTACGTTTCTGGGAAGTTGCTTTGCCTCGCTTTTGTCCACCAATATTCTCAAAGGATTTTTCGTTTTTTTCCTTTACTTTGTCGCCTACCAATTCCTGACCAATAAAAAACCCAAACCCTCCCGGGAGTTGCCTGGGACAACCGGCATGTTCGGGGTCGGCAACGTCATCGGCTTTATTTCAAGCCTGGTCGGTATCGGCGGTGGGGCGGTCAGCGTGCCCTACATGGTCTGGTGTAATGTCCCGGTGCACCGGGCCATCGGAACCTCAGCGGCAATCGGTCTGCCCATTGCAATTTCGGGAACGGCTGGGTTTCTTTTCAACGGCTGGGAAAATGAACTGCTTCCGCACTACTCGGTGGGTTTTATCTACCTGCCCGCCCTGGCTGGCATCGCCGCTGTCAGTATCTTAACGGCCCCTCTAGGAGCAAAGCTGGCACACAGCCTGCCGGTCGGCAAACTTAAAAAGATTTTCGCCCTGCTGCTGATCGTCGTCGGCACCAGGATGCTGATCAGCATCTTCTGAGTGACATCGCAGAGTCTGATTCAAGCTACCGAACTGGCCGCCTTCTCTTCCTGGTATGCCAGGGAGAGCAGTTTCAGCGGATGGACTGACTCGCGCATGGTTCCTTGGTGGATCTGCATACCGCAGGCACCGCACCCGGTGACGATCTGATCAGTAGCGGAGGAGTTGATCTCCTCAAACAGCCGCTGCCCAATCTTCATGGATAGATCGAAATTCTTCGACTTGAGCCCGTAGGTGCCGCCCATACCACAACATTTATCAGAGAATTTTTCCACGGTTACACCCGGGATTAGTTCCATCAATTGAACCGGTTCATCCGTCACACCCAGCGTTTTCAGGTGGCACGGAGCATGGTACCCAACTTTCATATCCAAGCGGCCGAAATCGGTTTTCAATTCCCCGTCCCGGTGCAACTGGAGGAGATACTGATGAATGTCAACGGTGTGTTCCGCCACCATCCGGGCCTGGTCTGAATCAATGATTCGTGGATATTCGCATTTAACGGCCAAGGCGCAGCTCGGTTCACTGAACAGGATCGGAATGTCATTCCCGGCGTATTGAGACAATATACCGATATTATACCTGATGTCATCCAGGATCATATCCTGCCCACCCGAGCTGATGCGGGCAATGCCGCAGCACTTGAGCTCCGGCAGAATGACCTTGATATTGTTGTGTTCCAGCACCTCGATGACGGCCAGGCCTTCACCTTCAGGATCGTTGTAGTTGGCAAAGCAGCCGAGGAAAAAGACCACCTCCCTGCTTCCTTCGACCTCGGGACGATCGGCAAGAATCTTGCGCAAGGTCCTGCTGCGAAATTGAGGGAGGTATCTCGTCGCCTCCATGCCGATAGCTTTTTGTAACCCCCAGCGAATGGGGCTGAGGGAAGTGGCCAGGTTGGCCACCGGGGCCAACCTGCTGCCCTGCCGGCAAAGCTTCTGGGTATCGGTGAGAATCCGGCTGGAAAAATCCTCTCCTTTGCGCCGCACCACATCAGCCCGGCTCGTTATGGACAGCCAGGGGACATCAACCCCGGAAGGGCATTCGGTCAGACAGCGCTTACAGTTGATGCATGTATCTATGATCTCCTTGAACTCCGGCTCTTCCAGAATTGCCGGATCAAGCTTGCCTGACATGAGCTCACGCAGGATCGTCACCTTGCCGCGCCCCTTGGTCCACTCCTCCAGGTGATGGGAGGCGATAGGGCAATACGAACGGCACTGCGCACAGCCGGAGCAGCTGCCAATTTGTTCCTGATTGCCGACCGCATCAAATGAGGTGCCGGTATGGACTATGGTGAAATCGGGCCCATACTTCAGGTCGCTGCCGAGCAGCTGGTCGTTCTCCGATATAATTACCCCCGGATTCATAATGTTGTCCGGATCGAACAAAGCTTTAATTTCTCGCATCGCATGGTAGAGGTTAGGATACTGGCGCACCACATACTGGGTGCGCAGCCGACCGTCGGCATGCTCGCCGCTTATGGTGCCGCCCAGACTCAGGACCAGATCACAGACAGCATCGGCAAGATCGAGCATTGTTTGTACATCTTCCTGCTGCCTGAGATCGAGAATGGCCATATTGTGCAGGTTGCCGTCCCCGGCATGGCCATAAATAGCCGCATTAACGTTGAATTTTTTAAACAATGCACGAAGTCCGCTGATGTACTCGGGCAGGCGGGTGACATGAACGGCGGCATCCTCTATGAAGGCAATGGGCCGCTTCGGCCCTTTCATCCTGTTCAGGATAGGTCCGGATATCGAACGCACCTTGGTAAAGGTCGCCATATCCTGCTTATTCCTGGCCTGCAGAACGCTCACTGCCAGTTTGTTGTCTTCCAGCACACGCCTGCGCACCGAGGCGAACTTCTCCTGCAGTCTTTCATCGCTTTCTTCCTGAAATTCTATGAACAGGGATGCTTCGGTATTTTCGGGAAAATATTCGGCCAGCTCCGGTTTCTGTTCCCGGGCTAGATCAAGTATGTGCTTTTCCATGATCTCTATCATGGAAGGTCCTTCTGCCAGGATTTCCTGGGTTGCCGCTCCAACCTTACCCAGGTCATCGAAATAGACAAAGCCGCTGAGGGCTTTCTCAGGCAGGGGAGAAAGCTTCAAAACTGCCTCGGAAACCAGGGCCAGCGTACCTTCAGAACCCACCAGCAGCGGAGTTAAATCGATGGTGTCGTCGGCGATGAGATCCCAGATATGATAGCCGCAGGAATTCTTGGTTGTGTAGGGGCGTTCCTGCTCCAGAAATTGACTGTAGCTTTGAATGACCCCAGGGATATAGTGATAGAGGCGCTCCGCCAGGCCGGCAGTGGTGGCGGGAACTTCTTTTCTTACCGGTTTTCTGCCGGTTCTGATCATTTCCCCGTTGGCCAGTATCAATTCCAGTTCTTTGACATGGGACCTTGTGGTTCCGTATTTTACCGCGTGAGGCCCGCTGGAATTGTTGGCGATCATACCGCCCAGGGTGGCGGCATCCTTGGTGGATGGATCGATCGGGAAATAGAGGTTGTAGGGCTTCAGGAAGGTGTTGAGTTCGGCAAGCACGATGCCCGGCTGCACCCGGACCCAGCGTTCTTCTCTATTGAATTCGACTATCTCGTTGAGGTATTTGCTGAAATCGACAATCACCCCTTCCCCGAGTTCATTGCCGGTACGGCTTGTACCGCCCCCTCGGGCGGTGAGCGCCAGCTTGTGTTCACCAGCAAATCTGACTGTGGTTACCAGGTCCTCTTTAGTGCGGGGTTGAACAATTGCCCTCGGCAGTATCCTGTACAGAGAGGCGCCGCTGCTGTAGAGCGAGCGACTCAGATTGCTGTCCAGCACATCGCCGTCAATGGCTTCGCCGAGTCTGGTAAAAAGATTGTGTGTGGTTTGCATACGTTCCTCTGCTGCCGTTCTTCAGCCTGGTAAA
>JARFQM010000162.1 GCA_029287755.1 Desulfofustis sp.
CTGGTGACCACGCTGACCAAGAGGATGGCGGAGGATCTCACCGACTATTATGAAAAGCTTGGGGTCAGGGTCCGCTATCTGCATTCTGATATTAAAACACTCGAGCGGGTAAAACTGGTCCGGGACCTGAGAAACGGTGAATTCAACGTGCTGATCGGTATCAACCTGCTGCGGGAGGGACTCGATATTCCAGAAGTCTCCCTGGTTGCGGTCCTCGATGCCGACAAGGAAGGTTTCCTGCGTTCGGAGCGCTCACTGATACAAACGTGCGGCAGGGCGGCTCGCAATGCCGCCGGCATGGTGATAATGTATGCCGACGAGGTGACCGGGTCGATGCAGCGCACCATTGATGAGACCAATAGAAGACGTACAATGCAGAAGGAGTACAACCAGACCAATGAGATTACCCCTACTACGGTGATTTCACCGGTAAAAGACACCATCCATCAATATCTCAAAGAGGCTGGTTACCAATTTGACGACCAGGACAACTCTCTTGCCGCAAGTGCGGAGGAAGAAGTGGTTTATGGATCTGTAGCTGATCTGGACAAAGAGATTGACAGGCTGGAGATGGAAATGAATCGGGCGGCAGCGGAACTTGCCTTCGAGGAAGCCGCGGTGTTGAGAGACAAGATAAAGGCGTTGAGAATGCTGGAGATCGAAATCGGGTGAAGAAAGGCAAATTTCTCTACAATATTTCGCTGACGGTTCTGCCTTTTCTCATTTCGCTGCTGCTTAGGCTCTGGTTCGCCACCTGCAGGAAAAAAGAACATGGTTTGGAGAATCGCCAGCAGGTTGTGCAGGGCACTAGCACAATTGCAGTGTTCTGGCACTACTCCTTGCTGTATGTCTTTTACCACCTCAGAAAAGACCGGGCGGCGGTGCTGGTCAGTGCCAGTGAAGACGGGGAATACATCGCTCGACTGGCCCACTGTCTCAATTTCGATACGGTGCGCGGGTCGAGCAACAGGAGGGGACTGCGGGCTCTCAAAGAGCTGCTCGATTACCTGAACAAGGGCGGCAACGCCGGTATCGTGGCCGATGGCTCCCAGGGACCGCCACAGGTGGTCCAGGCCGGGGCGATCATGCTGGCCTCCAGATCGGGTGCGCCGATTTTGCCCGTTGCCTGGTCAGCCTCGAATTCCTTTGCCGTCAACTCCTGGGATCATACCTGCATTCCCAAGCCTTTCTCACGCATCGATTTTTTTTACGGGAAGCCGCTGCCGGTGCCGGAAGGATTAGGCCGCCAGGAAATCGAGCACTATCGAAAGAGACTTGAAGATGAGATGAATGCGCTGCATAGGAGTGCCTGGGCGCTTCATGGAAGAGAAAAACATTACGATGAGTGACTCCACAACCAAAGGCGTTGTTATTGCCGGTTTGTCCGGGGGCTCAGGCAAAAGCGTCATCGCGGTGGGCCTGGCGGCCGCCTGGGTAAGAGCAGGGCATACGGTGGCACCGTTTAAAAAAGGGCCCGACTATATCGATGCCGGCTGGCTGCAGAGTGCTGCCGGACGCCCCTGCTACAATCTTGACCCGTACCTGTTTTCGGCAGAGACGATCAGCAGGTCGTTTCAGCACCGCTCAGCGGGTGCCGATCTGGCCATCGTCGAAGGCAACAGAGGGGTGTTTGACGGCGTCACCGCCCACGGAGGGTACTCGACCGCCGAGCTGGCCCTGCAACTCGACCTGCCGGTCCTGCTGGTGGTCAACTGTACCAAAATGACACGAACCGTGGCGGCCCTGATCCAGGGATGCATTTCTTTCGAACCGGAACTCCGGGTGGCAGGTGTGATTCTTAACCAGGTGGCCACCGGCAGGCAGCAAACTATTATCACCGAGGCTGTTCACCACTACACAGATATAAAAGTGCTCGGCTCACTGCCAAGGATGGTGAAAGACATCTTTCCGATGCGCCATCTGGGGATGATCCCTTATCAGGAATATGATGGAACTGCTGAGGCTCTGGACAATCTGGCGCACATGGCCAGCGAGTACATCGATATGGCCGGGGTCGAAGCGCTGATGTCCCCGGTCTGCACTACCGTAAAGCCGGAAGAAGTGCATAAAAGTATTGAACAGCTGGGTGGCAGAACGAAAATAGGAGTGGTTCAGGATACCGCTTTTCAGTTTTATTACCCCGAAAATCTCGAGGCTCTCGAGCAATACGGGGCTGAGCTGGTGACAATCAACGCCCTGGAAGATGAGGGCCTGCCGCAACTCGACGGGCTCTACATCGGTGGAGGATTCCCCGAGACCAGCGCCGCCAGATTGGCAGAAAATGCAAGTTTCCGCCAGTCGGTGAAAGCTGCAGCCGCTGCCGGGCTGCCCATCTATGCCGAATGCGGCGGCTTGATATATCTTGGTAAAGAACTCATCATTGATGGTCTGCGCTATCCGCTGGCGGGGGTTTTCGACGTGGTTTTTGGCATGTCCAAAAAACCCCAGGCCCACGGCTACTCAATCTTTACCGCTGAAGGTAAAAATCCATTTTACCCGCGGGGCTTTACCGCCAAAGGGCACGAATTCAGATACTCCACCGTGCTGGAATACCATGGAAAGAGCGAAGACCTTGTCCTGAGAATGGACAGGGGAACCGGTTTTCTCGACGGCCAGGACGGTTTGACCTCGGGCAATGTCCTGGCTCTCTACACGCACCTGCACGCCGAGGGAACTCCACAATGGGCCCTCTACTTCACGCGAAAATGCGCTGAGTATCACCGCAAGAGGTGTGCCGCCTCTTAATGGGTGGTGGCTGCTGGCGCGCCCAGTACTTTAAGAGATATCTTGTCCTGCTGTGTCTGATCCGGGGGGGGATCCTGCCAGTGGATGAATTGCGTGACAACCCGGATGAATGCTCCCTGGTCGTCTTTACACCTGTCACAAATAGATTCTGCCTGATCACGGTACATGATGATTTTAGATGCCGGTTCTCCATCTAAAGAGACTGCGGCCATTTTTCTGCAGCCGCAGTCCAGCCTGATGACAACAACACCGACACCATCCGGGCTGCCTTCGAGGATGCCTTCAACCATGGCCCGTTCACGCATTTCCAGTTCAAGCTCTTTTTCGTTCTTCTTTTTCTCTTTCTTTTTAACCATTTGATCCCCGATGAAAGAATTACCACGTAGCATCTGTGTGGGTGAACAAAGTAAGAATGAATGGCGGAAGCGCAATGTTCGCTGATGCTGGAGACTTCCCTGGGCAGCGCCTCACTAACCGCTCTATAAGCCCGGAAATATGAACAATTTATTGCTCAACAGGAAAACGATTCGGGCAAATAAAATTGATTTACACTGACACAGTGTGGTATGGTGTTTTTGCTTGACAAAAATTTAGGCGTACATTAATTGGATATTTACACAAAACAGAGGTCTTTAAAGATTCGTTTTGAGGCTTGCTAAGCATTTGTAATGTTTAGTTTATTTAATTTCCATATGGAGGTGTGTAATGTTTGAAGTTGTCGTAGACAAAGACAAGTGTACTGGCGATGAAGACTGTGTAGCAGCATGTCCTGCTCAGGTGTTTGAGATGGTAGACGGTAAAGCTGACCCGGTTGAAGCCGACGAGTGTCTCGGCTGCGAAACCTGTGTTGAAGTATGTCCCGAAGGTGCAATCACCGTTACTGAGATGTAATCTGATCTCGAGACGATTTTGTTCCTAAGCCCATCACCCTTCTGGGTGATGGGCTTAACTTTTTTTAAAGCCGTGGTCAGCGCCATGTCTCACTGGTCAAGCAGATTCAAACCGGGAGTATCTCAAAAGACGCATCTTTTTTGTGCTTCGGCGCTGTGGACGGTGATTGGTTTTTTTCTCATCTACCGCGGAATAGTATACCTGAGCGGAGACAACTTCTTGCCTCTGGTACTCCTGGGTATTATTCTCGGCAGTTTGAAATCATCTTTTATACTTAATAAATCGGCGGCGCGTGGGGTGGAGAGAATCAGGCGCTTCGGCGACAACACCTGCATCGGTGCGGTCTATTCCTGGCAGACCTGGGTGCTGGTGGCGGTTATGATGGTGCTTGGCGTCATCATCAGGATGAGTCCTGTGCCATCTCCTGTTGTAGGAACTGTCTGCGTGGCAATAGGGTGGGCTCTGCTCTATTCCAGCCGTTACGGGTGGCAGCAATGGTTTTTCTGGCATAAATGAGAAAGGACCATGACTTGTTATAATCGGGTAATCATCGATTCCGCAGCCCTGGCCCATAATTACCGCTATCTGATGAGCAGATGCGCACCTGGAGTGCGGCTCATGGCAATGGTAAAAAGCGATGCCTACGGCCACTCAATGACTCGGGTTGCCAGGCTGCTGGGCGACAACGGCTGCGAGCTCTTCGGGGTGGCGGAAATGGCCGAGGGGGTGGCGCTTCGCGAGGCCGGCTGTGAGGGGGAGATTTTTATTTTTCTGGGGTTCGATCCGGGCGATATAGACTACCTGTTTACGCACAACCTCACACCGGTGGTTTTCACCAGCGAGGATCTCGAGAGGATTGCAGCGGCGCAGCGCAGAAGAGGCGTCACCATCGATGTATACCTGAAGTTCGACTGCGGCATGAGCCGGCTCGGTTTTTCACCGTCTGCAGCGGCCGGGATTTTCGTCCGCTGCAAAAGTCTGGCAATCGAGCCTGTGGGGATCATGAGCCATTTTCCCTGCAGCGATAACCGACGCTCGGCTAATTCAACACTGGTTTCCGAGGTGTTCTACCAAATAGATCACCACGATCCTGCTGGGCGACCGCTGGTCAAGTCGATTTGCAACTCGGGCGGACTCTTGTATCAACCGGCCTCCCATGGCGACATGGTCAGGATCGGCATTTCACTCTACGGCTATTACCCGGACGGCGGCACAGGCCGGGAGAGTGACGATGGTCGGGGGTTGCGGCCGGCAATGCGTTGTCTGAGCCGCATCATCCAGGTCAAGACGATTGCTGCCGGCAGCGGCATCAGTTATGGCCATACCTATATTGCCAACCGGGAAATGAGGCTCGCGGTGTTGCCTTTTGGCTATAGTGACGGGTATTTCAGATCCATGTCGAATCGTGCTGAAGTTCTAATTCGTGGTCAGCGGGCACCTCTCAGAGGAAGGATCTGTATGAATATGTGTATGGCTGATATCAGCGCAATCGAGGATGCCGAGGTGGGTGACGAGGTCGTTTTGCTGGGGCGCCAGGGCAGCGCACGCATCGATGCCGATGAACTAGGAGAGTGGAGCGGCACCATCAGCTATGAAGTGCTGTGTGCGCTTGGCAATAATAATCACAGAGAATTTTTAAGATGATTCGTACTCGTTTCAAACAGATAGTGGACGACTGCTTCGTTGCCGGCGTGCAGGCCGGTCAGTGGTCGGCCGCGGCGGCAGAAAAATACACGGTGGAAGTCCCAAAACACGAACATCAGGGTGACTTTTCCACCAATATCGCCCTGGTGCTGGCCGTTATCGAGAAAAAAAATCCGCGGCAGATTGCCCCCCTGGTTGCAGATCGACTGGCTCAGCAGGAGGAACTCATCGACAGGGTAGAGATTGCCGGACCAGGTTTTGTCAATGTGGTCATCAAGGAATCGGTCTGGCAGCAACTGCTTATCGAGATTGAGCGCCGGCACAAATCGTTCGGTGTATCGGAGGTTGGCGGCCACCGCCGTGTCATGGTCGAGTTTGTCAGCGCCAATCCCACCGGCCCGCTGTCCATCGGGCATGGCCGCCAGGCGATTCTGGGGGACGGGATTGCCCGGCTTCTGGAAGCCACGGGCCACGATGTCTACCGGGAATACTATTACAACGATGCCGGCCGGCAGATGCGGGTGCTGGGAGAATCCGCCCGGGCACGCTACCTGGAACTGCTGGGTAAAGAGCATGAGTTTCCCGAAGACGGCTACCAGGGTGAATATATTTATGACATCGCCAGAAAATTGATCGGCAGCCGCGGTCAGTCGCTGATCGACTGCGACTCTGTCGAGCCATTCCAGAAGGCTGCAGAGAAGACGATTTTCGAGGATATCTCGGCAACCCTGGCCCGCATGGGAATTATTTTCGACAACTATTACAACGAACAGTCCCTGTACGAGCAAGGGCACGTGGATTCAGTGGTCAAAGAACTCACCGACAGAGGATTGGTCTATGAGAAGGACGGCGCCACCTGGTTCAAGACCACCGAACTCGGTCAGGAAAAAGATAGGGTCATCATCAAGAGCAGTGGCGAGCCTACCTATCGCTTGCCCGATATCGCCTATCACCGTGAGAAGTTCAAACGGGATTTTGACTGGCTGATCGATATTTTCGGCTCAGATCATATCGCCACCGTCCCCGATGTCAAAGCCGGTGTTGAAGCCCTGGGCTACGATGCTTCGAAAATTACGGTGATTCTGCATCAATTCGTTACCCTGATGCGGGATGGAAAACAGGTGAAGATGTCGACCCGTAAAGCCAATTTCATTACCGTCGACGAACTGCTGGACGAAGTGGGGGTGGACGCGGCCCGTTTCTTTTTCATGATGCGCAAACCGGACAGTCAGCTTGAATTTGATCTGGATCTGGCCACCAAAGAGAGTCAGGAGAACCCGGTTTATTACGTTCAGTATGGTCATGCCCGGGCCTGTTCAATTCTGCGCCAGGCCGCGGACAAGGGTGTCGAGGTGGCGGCTGCCGCTGACGCCGATCTGTCGCTTTTGGCGGAACCGGAAGAAATCGCCCTGCTCAAGCTGATGGGCTCATTTCCTACCCTGATAGAAACCTGTGCCCTGGAGCTGGAGCCCTACCGGGTGATTTTTTATCTGATGGAGCTTGCCGGCCAGTTCCACAGCTATTATAACAAACACAAAGTTATATCCGACGATGCCGCGCTCAGCAGAAGTCGGCTCTGTCTGGTGACCGGACTGCGAACCGTGTTCGGCAACGGGCTGGAAATACTGGGGTTGAGCGCACCGGAACAAATGTGAGATGGCAACCCGGAAGAAACGGCAACAAGTTAAGATAAAATTCGAGTTGACCCGGACCGGGATCGGCTCGATCGCTATCGTCTGCTTCTGCATCTTCCTGTGGATGTTCATCTTCGGGGTCTGGGCCGGACAGAGTCTGTTGAAACCATCCGCGCCAGTGATCACCGGCTTCAAGGCCGGAACCGTGCAGCAGGAGCAGCCGGTCATTCACCTGGACGAGACGAAAAAGATAAAGCCGTAGGTCCGGTCAACGGTTGTCAGCGCAGACGTGAGCTAACAACGATGATACGAAAAGCGCGAATGGATGATGTCCGCCAGGTTCACACCCTTCTGCAGAAGTACGCCGATCAGAAGTTGCTCCTGGGGCGGTCGATAAGTTCCCTCTATGACCATTTACGGGATTTTGTCGTCTGGGACGAAGGCGACCGGAATATCAGCGGTGTCTGCTCGCTGCATATTTGCTGGGAAAACCTGGCCGAAATTCGCTCGCTGGCGGTAAAGGAAACCGGCCAGGGACAGGGCATCGGCACCGGGCTCGTGCAAACTTGTTTAAGAGAAGCTGTCGAGTACGGCATCACCAGGATCTTCACCTTAACCTACCAGCCTGGATTTTTTAGAAAGCTCGGCTTCGCAGACATTGACAAAAAGGAGCTTCCCCACAAGATCTGGGCCGACTGCATCCACTGTGAGATGTTTCCCGACTGCGACGAAGAAGCACTCATGTATCAGGTTCAGGACACCACCTTGTAAGGTCTCTTGCTCTGGTCGCTGATCAGCTAGTGATCATTGCGAAAAAGACGGATCGTGTTTACTATGCCGGTCGTCACGGCCCCATTTTTCAATTTTCAACCATCCGGTTACGATGATAGCAAATATACTCACCAAAGTTTTCGGCAGTAAGAATGAGCGTGTCCTCAAACAGATCCAGCCGCTGGTAGATCGCATCAACGAGCTGGAATCCCAGGTTGAGCACCTTGATGACTCGGCCCTGGCAGCCAAGACCGTTGAATTTCGTCAGCGCGTTGACCAGGGAGAATCTCTTGACGACCTGCTGCCGGAGGCCTTCGCCGTAATCCGGGAGGCCTCGAAACGGATTCTCGGCGAGCGCCACTTCGACGTACAGCTTCTCGGTGGTGTGGTACTCCACCAGGGCTGTATTGCAGAGATGAAGACGGGCGAAGGTAAAACCCTGACCTCAACCTTGGCGGTCTATCTGAACAGTCTGACCGGCAAGGGGGTACACGTGGTAACGGTAAACGACTACCTGGCCACCCGTGATGCCGAGTGGATGGGACAGGTGTATCGATTTTTAGGAATGAACGTCGGTCGCATTGTCCATGACATGGACGATGCCGAGCGGCGGGAAGCCTATCGCGCCGATGTAACCTACGGGACCAACAACGAGTTTGGTTTCGATTACCTGCGCGACAATATGAAGTTCGCCCTGGAGGACTTCTGTCAGCGGGGATTCAATTACGCCATTGTTGACGAGGTCGATTCCATCCTCATTGACGAAGCGAGAACGCCGCTGATTATCTCTGGCCCGGCTGACATCTCCACTGACCTGTATAAAAATGTCAACCGCATCATGAGGAAATTCAAGCGCGACGAACATTACCTGGTCGATGAAAAAGGCCGTCAGGTGTCGCTCAACGAAGAAGGCATTGCCCTGGGAGAGGAGTTGCTCAAAATTGACAATCTTTACGACCCCCGCAACATAGAGTACCTCCACCATCTGAACCAGACGCTCAAAGCCCATGTCCTGTTCAAAAAGGATGTCGATTACATCGTCAAAAACGGTCAGGTGGTGATTGTCGATGAGTTCACCGGCCGGACGATGGAGGGCCGGCGCTACAGCGACGGTCTGCACCAGGCGCTCGAAGCCAAGGAAAATGTAAAGATAGAGCGGGAAAATCAGACTCTGGCTTCGATCACTTTTCAGAACTATTTCCGTATGTACGACAAGCTGGCCGGGATGACCGGTACGGCCGACACGGAAGCTCCTGAGTTCAAGAAAATATACGATCTCGACGTGGTCGTCCTGCCGACCCACATGGAAATGATTCGCAAGGATTTCGCCGACGTCATCTACAAAAATGAGAAAGCCAAATACCTGGCGGTCATCAAGGAGATCATCGACAAGCATGAGCATGGTCAGCCCGTACTGGTGGGCACCATCTCGATAGATGTCTCGGAAAAAATTTCCCGGATGCTGAAAAAACAGAAGATCCCCCATGAGGTGCTCAATGCCAAGCACCATGAAAGGGAAGCTGAAATCATTGCCGATGCAGGACAGGCGGGTAAGGTCACCATTGCCACCAACATGGCCGGTCGGGGTACCGATATAAAGCTCGGCGAGGGCGTCATAGAGGCCGGCGGTCTTCACATTCTGGGCACCTCACGCCACGAATCGCGGCGCATCGACAACCAGTTGAGAGGCCGCTCAGGACGCCAGGGGGATCCCGGCTCGTCTCGCTTTTATCTGTCTCTGGAAGATGATCTGCTGCGTATTTTCGGCTCCGGGAGAATTTCGGGTATCATGGACAAGCTCGGCATGGAAGAGGACGAACCCATCGAACATAACATGATTACCCGGGCCATCGAGAACGCCCAGCGCAAGGTCGAAGGGCACCATTTCGACATCCGCAAGCATCTGCTCGAATATGACGATGTGATGAACAAGCAGCGCGAGGTCATCTACCAGCAGCGGCGCGAGGTGCTGGAAGGGGACAATCTGCAGCAGGTACTCGAGGATATGACCGAGGATCTCATCGGCACCATTGTCGATGAAGTTGCCCAAGAGAAAATAGATGCCAAGGAGTGGGATTGGGACTACTGCGAACAGCAGGTGAATGACATTTTCGGTCGTCGCCCCGAGTGGAGCGACGAGCGGAAAAGTGAATTTAACGGCGAAACCTTGCGCCAGGCCATAGCTGAGATAGCCGAACAGGCTCGCCTGGCCCAGGAGGAGGCCAACGGAGCCGAAAACCAGCGCCAGATCGAGCGCATTATCCTGCTGCAGATCGTCGACAGCCACTGGAAAGAGCACCTGCTCAGCATGGATCATCTCAAAGAAGGCATCGGACTGAGAGGCTACGGCCAGAAAAATCCGCTGAATGAATACAAGAAAGAAGCGTTCGATCTGTTTATGACTATGATCGAAACAGTCAAACTGCAGACCATTAAAACCCTGATGCATGTGCGCCTGGTCCAGGAAGAGGAGGTCGAGCGGCTGGAGGAGGAAAGACGCCAGCGCCAGGAGCAGGAAATGCGGCTCAATAAAGGGGCTGCCGGAGATGAGGGTAAAGCGCGGGAACCGGTCAAGAGAGAGGGCGACAAAATTGGCCGCAACGCACCCTGTCCCTGCGGTTCGGGGAAAAAATACAAGAAGTGCTGTGGTAAATTGACTTGAACAGAAGCACGACAGCGAGGGCGGTATACCAACTCCTGAGCGCAGTCGTGGGAAGGCTTCGCGACTCGGTCATGGATCTGCTGCCGATTGTCGTGGTGATTGTTTTTTTTCAGGTTTTTGTTATCAAACAGCCGCTTCCGGCTGTAGCAGATATCCTTTTCGGCTGCGTACTTGTGGTTGTCGGTCTGAGTCTCTTTGTCCAGGGACTTGAGACCGGGCTGTTTCCCATCGGCGAGACCCTCGCCGATGCCCTTGCCAGAAAGGGTTCTGTGTTCTGGCTGCTGCTTTTTTCCTTTGGACTGGGATTCACCACCACCATTGCCGAACCGTCGCTCATTGCCGTCGCCGACAAATCGGCTGATATCGCTGCCGCTTCCAACCTTATCGATCCTGCCCCGGAATCACTGAGCTCCTACAGCAACGGACTGCGACTAACCGTTGCAGTATCCGTTGGGATGGCCGTGGTGATCGGCGTGTTCAGAATATTGAAAGGCATCCCTATCCACTATCTGATCATCGGCGGCTACTGCTGTGTTATGGCAATGACCCCGTTTGCGCCCAAGGAGATTATCGGCATCGCTTATGACGCCGGGGGCGTCACCACTTCTACGGTGACGGTGCCTCTGGTTACCGCACTCGGGGTGGGGCTGGCCACCATTATCAGGGGACGCAATCCCCTGGTTGACGGTTTTGGTTTGATTGCCTTTGCCAGTCTGTTGCCGATGATGTTCGTCATGGGTTACGGCATGATTATTTTCAACTGAGGTGCGCATGCACATATTCAGCGATTTCTTCGCGGTGCTTCTGGCTACACTGGGAGATGTGGCCCCGATGAGTGAAGTCCTTGAAG